>JABWAN010000947.1 GCA_013361015.1 Candidatus Zhuqueibacterota bacterium
CGCTCCCTTCGACTGCGCTCCCTTCGACTGCGCTCCCTTCGACTGCGCTCCCTTCGGCTCCGCTCAGGGAGCGGGAGCGCGGGCTGAGCGAAGTCGAAGCACGTCGGCTGAGCGAAGTCGAAGCCGGCATGCCCGACACTTCAAATTCGCGGTCGCGTGCTTGATCAAGCGCCCAGCCCGCTTCTTTCAGCAGAAGATCAATGAAGTAGTCGCGAGTTTCGGCTTCGGAATAATCGTGCGTGTCCGGCAGCGCGATGGCCGCCTGCTTTGCCGCGGCTACTTCGACGCGCAAACGCTGCAACTCTTCATCCAGCGCCGTCTTGTCCGCCAGCAGCGTGGCAAGTTTTTCATCCCGCGTCCGCAACTCGACTTCGAGTTTCTGCAATTGCTCGAGAGTTTGTTGGAGAATCGGCGCGGTCTTCGGCAACACGCCGGCATCGAAAAGCAAGCCGGGCGCGGGACGGCCGGCGCGGCCATACGTGCGCGCCAGCCAATAGCTCACATGAAACAGCTCGCGCACCGCCACAAGCGCATCTTCAGCTTGAATGGGACGAGCGCTGTGTACGGCCTGATTGCCGATGCGGGCGATGACGCGCGCTTTGTTGAATACCGCCTCGCCCGCCGCGGTTTTGAAAGTCGGTTCGTGAATCAACGCGCTCAGATTGTCCTGATAGGGAAGCTGCAACGCGCTATCGTGCTTGTAGGCCCACGCCACGGCCAGCTCCAGCGCACGCCGCGCATGGAAGCACGCGGTGCGCGGATCGGGATAAACCGCGTTCGCAGCTTTGTCGGCCGCTTCGTACACCGCCGGCCATTCGTTTTGGAGGAAAGAGAAGTTGCTCATGCCAGGTTCAATCTTTCAATCTCTTCTGCTTTTTGGCGCCAAGTTGTTTAAAGTTCTCCCCGGAGATCACCGGTTTACCGGTTTGCGCCTCAATATCTTTGCGCGTCCTGCCCGCCACCGCACCGCCGTCTTGGGCATCTTTTTTGAGCGGCACAAACCCTTTGCTATCGCGATCACGATGCAGCTTCGTGGTGGTGGCCTCGGCCAGCATGGTCAGGATCAACTCAATGTCCGTCATGTGATCGCGCAGATTTTCCCGTTGCAGGCCTTTCACCTCCTTGTATTCTTCCACCTTCAGATCAAAGGCGCCCTGCATGATCTCATTGGTCAGGATGGCAAATTCCTTGCTGCTCCGCGCGCCGCGGTTTTTCCATTCGTCGGTTAAATCCTGCCGCACCGCGATGCCGCGCAGACGCTTGTCGATCCATTCTTTGGGATAGCCTTTCTTTTCATACAACTCCTGCATGCGCGCCATGGCCAGTTCGGGATTTTCGATCTCGTCGATGCGTTCCTTGCCGACACGAGCCAGCCAACGTTTGAGCGGCTCTACTTTGGGCGAGGGAATGGATTGAATGATGCGAAACATCGTCTCGGTATTGGCGCAGTCAGTCAGATAGAACTTTCCATCAGCAGACTGCATTTTCAGTTGTCCGATTTTTTCGGACAACTGATCATAGCCCTCCTGAAGCAACTTTTTCTTTAAGTCGTTCCAGTATTTGCGAGGCCTGTCGCCTCCCACCAAAATGTCAATGACATCGATAATGGAAAACCACCACTCGCCGTCATGGAAGATCTTGCGGATGCGCTTGCCTTCAAAGATCGTGAGTTTGGATTCTTTTGCTGTGCTCATATTCTCTGCCTCCCGTTTTGTTCACGTGCCAGGTTTGTGCCCGTTTCAACTGTCCGATCTTCTCGGACGTTTTCTGAAGCAGCCAGGCTTCTGTTACTCATGCGCGAATGGCGCCGAGCTTTGTTAGCAAAGTGCTTAGTTCAATCTTACAATTCACCCCGAAACGCGCGGTGCTGAAGCGCGGCGAACAGCGCATCCAAATGTCCCAGCGAAGCGCGGTGTGAGGGTCAACATAAAACCGCGTACGCAGCCTTGTCGGCCGCTTCGTACACCGCCGGCCATTCGTTTTGGAGGAAAATGAAGTTGCTCATCCGCCGCCTTTCTTCTTTTGCAATGGCAGTGTCGGCCAATCCAATAGTTCCAGTTCCGATGGCGCAAGCTTGCCGTGTTGGGCAAATGTAGCTTCCAGCCGTTCATTTAGCCACGCCATGCCTTGCGGCGATAACTCGACAGCGGGTTGCCGAATGTACGCTTTACGCGGATCGGTATTACCCTTTCTGCTCGCAGCATTTCGTTGTGTCGTAGCAAACGAATCAAATTTCAGCGCATCCATCATTTCTCCGAGCGAAATGCCATTTGCTAGCGTGCCAGCGACAAACTCGGCGTGATGGACGCGGATATAGTTCGGCCACTTTTCTTTCCAAGTCCTCAACTGCTTATCCTTAACTGTTGCATCGTCGCGTCCTGGCACATGTCGCATCCCAATCGCTCGACCGTAAATAATTGTGTCATTCGGATGCTTAACAAGACGACCCATGAACATCACAGCGCCATCTTCCACCTGACGCGGTCGCCGACCTTTAGGGTAGGTGCATGCCCAGTGACAACCTGAGCCGTCCACTTCTTCGAGAATCGGCTTGGAACGTTCTACTCGGTTGCGTCCCTCGCCGAAGAATTTTATGAACGCCTGCGCCGTATCGCCAGCCCAAGTGAGAAGCTTAAGCGGCTCGGCAGCAATCCCAACATCATGGGCGCGCTGTACCGCGGCGTGATCGTGTCCGCGGTGCTGGCGGCGGCGGCGTTCTACCCGATCACCACCCAGCTGATGGGCGACTCGTCCCACGGCGCGATGAACCTGTACTGGTGCGCGCTGATCGGGCTGGTGCTGACCGGCGTGATCGTGTGGATCACCGAGTAC
>JABWAN010000948.1 GCA_013361015.1 Candidatus Zhuqueibacterota bacterium
TTGCCGCCATCGGCTTGGCGGTGCTCAAAGACCGGCGCAAATTCCTGCTGGTTTTGACCATCGTATTCGCACCGCTGCAGAGCGCGTTCATATTTTATCATTTCAACGGCCTCATGCTCATGGATTTCCCCATGCTGGCATTGCTGGCCCTATCGCTCTTCGCGCCCGAGAAAAATTTCCGTTGGAGCTTTCCCGGTATCAGCCTCGCCATCGCGCTCTTCCTCGGCTGGACGCTGGTGACGTGCCTCACCGCAATCAATACCGGCTGGGCCCTCAGCGAATGGACGCGCTTCTTGCGCGGCTTTCTGCTTTTTGTTTGCATCGCGAACTATACCAACACGCCCGCGCGGATGAAAGCCGCATTGTATGCGCTGTTGGGAACCTTCGCGTTCCAAGCCATGCTCGGCACGTATCAATGGCGGTACGGGCCGCTCGGCTTGCGCATTCTCGAAGAGATCGGTTATGATTGGCGCGCTGCGGGCACGTTCGAGCATCCCGGCGTGTTTGGCGATTTTCTCATCATGATTTTGCCAATTGTGGTACGCTTGTTGGTGTTTCAACGCCACGACGACAAGAAGAAAGCGTGGATCTATTTTGCGTTGTTGGCTTTCGGCGCCGGCGGGCTGCTCGGTTCCTACGGCCGCGGCCCGTGGGTCAGCTTTGCAGGCGCGATGATCATCATGTTCATTTATTCGCTCTTTCAACGCCGCTTGCGCCCACGTGCGATGGTACCCATGCTACTGCTTGTGGCCGCGGGCATTGTATTCGCCACGCAATACGCCGATACGATCTTGCTGCAATTCACCGGCGAAGACCGCCAAAGCTCCTCCGAAGTTCGCAAGCCGCTGAACCGGGTAGCCATGAGCATGGCTAAAGATCACGCGTTTATCGGCGTTGGATTAGGTTGCTATCGTCTGGCCTCGTTACCGTATGCACGGAAGGAGTATGATCCGCATAAGGGTGTTCCGCTTTATCAGCTCGCACAGATCGCGCACAATTCGTATTTGCTCATTGCCTGCGAGACGGGCGTGGGCGGAACGCTGACGTTTCTGTTCTTCGTCTTCTGCATCTTCAAGATGGGCCGCCGCGTGTTGAAGCTGAATAATACTCTCTTCTCGAATCTCAGCCTCGGTATGATGACCGGCATACTAGGTTTCATCGTCTCCATTAACAGCGGCCCGAATATCATGAACCATCAGCTTATTATGATCACGTGGATGTTCGGCGGTTGGATTACAGGCATGAGCCGTTTCAAGCCTGGCGTCGCGGCGCGCAAAGCCACGGCCGCCGCACCGATGCCTCGCAACGAAATTCCGCTGCCAGCCAGCCAAGACCCGATGAACATACGCCGAATGCCGTGATCGCCGAATAGTTTTGCAGAACGCCGTGGCTTGCGCCGGCAGCGCAAACAGCAAACCTCTAGAATCAAATCTTCACTTTCCCTATGCGTTTAATCGAACGTCAACTCTCTCCAAGGCAGGAGCGGTTCGTGGTAACTCTCCTGCTTTTGTTTTTTGTGCTCCAATGTTTGTTGAGCATGCCGCACAACGCGCCGACATGGGATGAAGTCGGGCATTTACCCGCAGGTTATGCCTATTGGAAGACCGGCAACTTTCAACTCTATCCCAGCAATCCACCACTCATTAAGCTGTGGGCCGCAGTGCCGTTGTTGTTCATGGATCTCAAGCTCGATACGGACAACGATGCATGGCAACGCAACCGCGAGATCGAATTCGGGCAAGTGTTCTTGTATGAGACGAATGACAATTCTGGCACAATGTTCTTTTGGGCGCGACTCATGATTGTCTCGCTTGGAGTCATTCTTGGCTTACTTGTGTTCAAGTGGACAAAGGAACTTTATGGCCAGTGGCCGAGCTTCGTCGCCTTACTGCTGTACGCATTCAACCCCAATCTTGTCGCGCACGCACAACTCACGACCAGTGATGTGGGCTTCGCGTTGTTCTTCTTTCTTGCGATGTATACGTTTTATCGCGTAATAACAAGGCGTTCGTGGCTGCGCTTGGTGTGGGCGGCCTTGGCGTTTGGTTTGGCGATGACGGCGAAATTTTCCGCCATCATTTTGCTGCCCATTTATGTTGTGATTGTCATTCTGCTACTCATTTTCAGGCCATTGCAGCTAAACTTTCCTTTCACGCTTAAATTCGTGGAAAGATATTTGCATCAGGAACGGCTTCGAAGACTAGTGTATAGCGGTGTGACACTTGTCATCTTTATCGTGTTTGTGTACGTTTTGATCTTTGCCAACTACGGTTTTCAAGCTGAGCCACTCGTGCGCGATGCAGATGAGCAAGCCAAGCTCGAAGCATTGCTGCACAAAACGCCGCTCGCAAAAAGCGAGACGGCTGTGCAGGCGGTGAGCGCACTCGCGCGCAGCGTGCCGATTCCCGGACGCGACTACTTCACCGCGTTTTCGGTGATGATGGGCTTCACGCCGCAAGTCAGCGAGGATGGCAAATACCTCGTCATCACCGCCCGGGTAGGCACCGATGCCCGGCACCGTGTCTTCTACAAGGATCTGGAAGAACCCTACGGCATGGTCACGGAGCTGATCGACAACTTTGAACACGAATACAGCTTCGAGGGGAACGACGGCCCGCTCTTTTACTTCAAGACCAACCACGAGGCCCCGCGCGGCCGGGTCATCGCCATCGACACCCGCAAGCCGGAACCCAGGAACTGGAAGGAGGTCATTCCCCAGGGCCCAGAAGCGCTGCAAGGGGTGTCGCTGGTCGGCAACCAGTTTGTGGCCACCTACCTCAAGGACGCCCAGACCCAGGTGAAGATGTTCGACACCAAGGGCCAGCCGGTCC
>JABWAN010000949.1 GCA_013361015.1 Candidatus Zhuqueibacterota bacterium
GCCCGAAGAGTTGGAGAATAAAAAACCGAACCAGGTTTGATCGGACTCCAGCCAGACGTTGGATTCTTCTTCCACGAACAACTGCTCTTCAAAAGTGGTCGCTATTGTTGTGGCGCCGGCAACCGGCAGCGTCGCGCGCACGTTCATGCGCTTGCCGGGAGTCGTGGCATCCGTGGGATTGACGGAGAGAAAATAGTAATTGTTAAACCCAAAGTGGTTGATGTAATGGGCAGAGGCCCCGTTAGTGGAATCATAAGCGAAGCCTTCCACGCCGCGACCATAAAAGAGAATAAAGTCGTTGCGATCAAACTTGCCGTCGCCGCCATCGCTCACATAAATCGCGTTTTCCAACAATCCGTTGGGGCGCGGGCTGCTTAAACGGCGTGGCAACTCGCGCCCGCCGTTATTATACAACTTAATATTCGCGGGATTGATGCTGCTGAGATTGAGACCTTTTCCTTCCAGTGTCTGGCCCGTAATGCGAAAGAGCCCCTCGCTTGTTATCGCGAATTTGTAGAGCGGGCCCTCGGCAAAGGGCGATTGGCTTTTGCGCAATTCCGCTTCTCGTTGCCCGCGCAGCGGCCGCGCTTGCTCATAATTCAAAACCAGGTCGCGATAAAAGGCTTCTTCGGTTGCGGAATAATTCGTTGTTGCAGCAGATTGGCCCGCAGCACCGCCGTGATTGACGACAATTTGCATTTCATGTATAATACGCAACACGCGCGTCACCGGATTGTATTGGAAGGGAGCGGCGGCAACGCGCACGATCGTTTGCTCGCGAAATTCCGACGGGCCTTCGACTGTTGCCAATTCTTGCGGATAGAAACGGTCTTGCGCAAAGATCTTGGCATCGCGGGTGTATTCGAATCTCTGGTCTTTGTAGGTTGCAATCGGAGCGATGTCGATATCGCGAATTTCTTCGGCGCGGAGTATCTGCGCCGTTGCGCTCACGCGCGCGCCTTGCGGCACACCGAGAATAAAAACCTCGCGGGGCAAATTGGGTGCGCCTTCCTTGTCAATTACCAGCCCGTTTTCAAATAATGGGATCAGTAGCGGCGTGGAGTCGTGCGAAATTTTGAGAGTGTCCAACTTAAAGCTGGTGAGCTTGAAATGCAAAAGAGACTGTTGAGCGCTCGCTTGCGTCAACGCAATGTTTGGCTGTGAGGCAAGTAACCGAGAGGCGGTGAGAATAATCAAACAAACTCCAGCCGGCGATGTGAGCTGCGTCATGGCGAACGCGCGACTACAAATTTTCTTCATCTTGCTTCAATCCCTGAACATAGAAAGAGTAGATTGTGATCATGATGATAAAACCGTAACCAAAAACTAGCGGCCACCGCACTTCTTCAACCTGCAGAAATTCGTAGCCTATTCCCACCAAGCTGATGAGAATGTAGATGCTACGGCGAATCAATCCGAATTTGCTCAAGTCTATCCTTCGACATAAAAACCGGAGAGCCAGTACCCAAAATTGGTGCGGATATCCGAGTTTTATTTAAGAATAACAATGCTCAAGCCCTAAATGTTCCAACGCGAATATATAGAAAATGGTCAAGTCCTCCAAGTAAAAGTTCGGACGCACTTTCGAGCGCGAAGAGTTTGCGCCTAGCTTTTGTGCACAAGTTATCCACATTTGATTTTCTCATCAAAGCGCGTGTAGGATTACAAACATGAAATGCGGAAAAAAAGTCTGGAAAAATTTCCTGTGAAGAAGCTGCCAATTGTGGGTCGAATTTGGCTAGCCACTACCTATGGTTGACACACAATAATTCCTGAACAAGTTCTTGATTTAAAAGAGTTACATGGAGGAATTCCAGATTACCACTTTGCTCATTTCAGCGAATAAAACAGTCCATATTCAGTCAGCACTTTTGTGAAGTGTTTGTAAAGAGATTTTGATCAAGACTGCCAGAATAAGGAACTCGAAGTTATCCACATTTTATTCACCATGGGGGAGGACCTAGAGATTCAAGCTAAGCACCTATGTGCAAAGCGGGTTGACGCAAATGAGTTCGATTACGAACGAGCCGATGCCTTTACCGCACAGAATTTTTTGACGGACTCCGACTTGCCCTTCCATATTATTTAAATATGCAAAGTCTTTGCTGGCTGGCTTTTCGATCACATGAACAAAGAGCCATTTACTCATCTCACAAAGTGGTAGACCAAAACCGCGCCTAGTGCGAAAAAGAGCGCGTCTTGCAAACGATCACGCAACATCAACAGCATGAGATCGACATTCTTGTATTGCTCCGCTTCTCGAATAGCGCCGAGCAAAAATCCTGCTAGCGCGGCGGCCCAGTAAGACGGCCAAAGCATGATTGGCAAAAACACCAAAACACTGAAACCCACATGTAGAACCTGGTCGAAAATATTTTGCAATCCCACGTGTCGCGGGCGGAAGGGTCGTTGCAATGCAGCGAGGTGCAGGACTTCTTGATACACCTCCGGGCTGGTGTCCTTCAAAACATTGCCCACCTCTTCGGCAAGCTGTTCTTTGAACCTTCGATCCATCGTTTCCTCCATAAGCTGGATTCGCGCTAAGAGCGCGGTGAATGTTAAACTGCAAGTTGTTTCGTCGACGAATTCAGGATTGCAAAGCCCGAGCAGTCGCGCCATCTAAATAATCGATTGCAAATCGCTCCACCAGACGAACGTGCGTCTCTTCCTTGTTTACTCCTTTCACTTCAACGATCAATCTGCCGGCTTCGGGATGGAGCAGCAAATAATGAAACGGCCGCAAACCAGCGCCGGAGAATTGATCCTCATACCGCCTGCGGCTCTCCGGCCGCAAAGGTAAGCGTGGCCCGCCGCCGCCGCCGGAGACG
>JABWAN010000950.1 GCA_013361015.1 Candidatus Zhuqueibacterota bacterium
GAAGATGCCTGCGCCCGACAATGCCGATCATCTCGAATCGCCGCAACCTCAAAACGCGTTGACGCCGGAAGAGGAGTTTCGGCAGAAGTATCCTGATATTAAAATTGAATCCGAGTTTTTTAAATTGGTGGGCAGTATGGCCGCGCCGGAAGGTGTTTCGGACAAAGACCTGCTCATTGACGCGTTGGAGGCGAAATACGGCAAATGAAAGTCCATGTCGATATCAACGTGTTCATGGATGTTTTAACGCAACGCGCCGGCTGGGCGGAAAGTGTCGCTGCCCTCAAAAGCTTGAAACCTCGGGGTATCAGCGGGTTCACTTCGGCCTTGACGATGGCCATTATCTATTTTCAACGACTTCGCAAATTTGGTGAAATGCAGGCACGAACTGATGCCAAGTTCATTACGAGAGACTTTGAAATCACCCCTTTGTCTCGCCAAATAATTTTTGAAGCACTTAATTCCCCGTTGCCGGACTTTGAAGACAATATTCAATTTTTTTCCGCCAAAGCAATGCAGGTTGACTACCTCATCACCCGCAACAAAAAACACTTCGCGCAGCAAGAAATCCCCGTCGTCACGCCCGAAGAGTTTCTTCACCTCATTGGCATTCTGAAGTAATTTCGCTTACCCTGGCTGCCGCGAAAAGGCCACCGTCCGGGCGGTTGCTAATAAGCGCATATGCTGTTTATTGAGTTTATGCACACTTCAAGAAAAACCGCCCGGACGGTTTCTCAATTCTGGTCACACACTAAAATGTTTGGGGACGATGTTCGACGGGCTACTTACCGTCCCCAAACGGTTTAATTGTTCGTCCCACCCCAAAGGGCGGGACCGGTTCGGACTCTGGACGGTGGCATGCACGCTTCAGCCGTTCGTGAACGGTTGAACTCCGGCATCCTGGTTCCAGCGTCTTGAGCACAGCGGAAACCAACACCGGCATTTTGGTTGGTAGGATTATTCCTATTGCGATAGGCGCAGCGCAGATTGCCTGCATTATTGTTCCACGCCCCGCCGCGCAACACGCGCTGCTTCGAGCCCGCACCGCTGCATCGAGCAGTTCTTGTGAAGCTCGACTTGGGCGCAAGGATGTTTCAAACTTGGAAAATCCTTCTGTCCAATTCGAACTTCGCCGTTCTGTTTTTCAAAAAAAATTCGCCCGTTTCGCGGGATTAAAAGAGTAAAAAGCGTAAAAAGAGCTCAAAGCTTAACGAACGTCCTGAGCACAGCGGAAACCAACACCGGCATTCCGGACGGCAGGATAATTCCTATCGCGATAGGCGCAGCGCAGATAGCCCGCAATACCGCCCCACGCCCCGCCGCGCAACATCCGCCGGGTTCCTTGCGTCGGACCTTTCGGGTTAGACTGCGGACTATTCTGATAATAACTTCCATTGTACCAGTCGGCGCACCATTCCCAAACATTACCCAAAATGTTCGCCAAACCGAGCGGGTTTAGATTCTCTTTGCCGGTGCGCGGATTGATTTCATCGACGGCATGGGCAAGCTCACGCCCGCTTTCGCCGAACCAGGCGTGATTGGGCAATTCTTCCACGGCGCCGTCAAAATAATATTGCGTGCGCTTTGCCTTTTTGCCGCCGCGTGCGGCGTACTCCCACTCCGCTTCGGTGGGCAAACGACCGTCAATCCACAAGGCAAAATAATAGGCTTCATACCACGTATTGCCCGTCGCCGGAAGGTTTTCATCTTCGTCATAATGCGATGCAAACTTAAAATCGACGAGCATCCGCACCGTCACCGGATGCTTGGCCATGCGAAAGCTATCGACTTTGACGCGATGCGCCGGTTTTTCGTCGCCTCGATGCTCATCATCGCCCATCCAAAACTCGCCGCCTTTCACTTCGATCCATTCGAAATGGTTGGCCGGATCAGCCAGAAACTTTTGCTGGCGCTCGGAGGCGTGGGCGAGATCAAATAACTCGTAAATCAACCCGCCAGGTTGCAGCGGCTGCATGTCCAACTTCTCCAGCAATTCTTGCGCGTGGTAAATCACTTCGCAATCGCGCTCTTCGCATTTGATCAACAAAATGTCCAGCGTTTCTCGCGCCAATTTTGGCCGCTCGGTTGGCGAGATCAAGTGCAAAGATTGTTCGAGACCGTCAATGAGCAGCAACTTGCCTTGATTGCCTTGCTCTTCCTCGATCAACGGCTTGAGCAATTCAGCTGCCGGTGTTTTCACTTCGGTGGTCACGCGCAGGGCCAGCGGCCGGTTGAGGTTCCACAGGCCGTTGACCAGTGCCGCAACCGCTTCATCATTTTGCAACAAACCGGCATAAAGCCGCACCACTTCTTCCCAATCCGGATTGGCGGCGTGGCGAATGACGAAGCTTGTTCCCGAGGATTTTGGCCGGGGATCGTTGGTTTTATCGCGCAGCGCCAGCGCCGTAAAATATTCCCACAGCGAGCGATGCACGAACGTAAAGCCTTCTTTGGCGCGTTGAATCAAGCCGGTCTCGCGCTCGAGGCGGTTGAGAAAATCTTCCGGTCGGCCCAGGATCGCGGCGGAAAGCGCGGCCCGGCCCATCACATTCACATGCTCCACCGGAAAATCATCTTCCTTCCACAGGAAAAAACGCAGAGATACATCTTTCAAAATGGCGATAGTATTTTCGTAATTGCTTCTAGCGGAAGCGCTGCTTTCGGGATCATAAGCGCGCTGCAGCAAATATTGCGTGCACTTTTCATAAAGATCGCTGCGGCGCTCGAGCAGAGCCGCGTCCCCGCCCTGCTCGAAGGTGAAGCAGATCATGCTGAGCAAAAACGGATTGGCCGCCAAATCGCCAATGCGCGGCCGCTGCGCCAG
>JABWAN010000951.1 GCA_013361015.1 Candidatus Zhuqueibacterota bacterium
AACGCCACCCTCTGCTTGCGGCAAAAATTCTATGCGCTCGATACTACTTTGCCATTCGCTATGCCGGGCGAGCGCGCGCACAAGTGTTTCTTCCAGTTCTCGAATATTTCCCGGCCAGGCATACGCCATGAGTTGAGCGCGCGCCGTTTCGCTGCACACGGTTTCGCGCCCGCCCTTTTGCATGGCCGCCTTCTTAATGAAATGGGCGACAAAACCCGGTAGATCTTCCCTCCGTTCGCGCAACGGAGGCAGCACGAATTCAAAGGTTGAAAGCCGGTAATAAAAATCCTGCCGGAAGCGGCCTTGCTCAACGTGCTGCGCGAGATCAGATTGCGTAGTCGCCACCAATCGCAGGCGCAGTGTCAGCGCCGCGCCACCCGCGGCATCAAAAAGGGTTTTATCCTGCAAAAGCCGCATGAACCAGAGCTGCAAATTGAGCGATAGCGCTTCGACATTCTTCAATAGCACGCTGACGGCGAGAGTGTGATGCGGCGCGCCGGCGGGTTTGCCATTGGCATTAAAGGATGTCGAGTGCGCGGCGCACGCCTCGTAAAGTTCTTGCGGCAACGTCGTTTCCGCAGCCGTCGCACAGTGGACGATCAGCAATTTTTGCTTTTGCAGCCGGCTGGCATGGTGCAGCGCATGCGCTAGCACTTCTTTGCCGCAACCGCTTTCACCGCGCAACAAAACAGGCGCACGGCTACTCAAAATGCGTCCGATCTTCCGGTAAATGAGGCTC
Source organism: Candidatus Zhuqueibacterota bacterium (assembly GCA_013361015.1). Classification (GTDB taxonomy): domain Bacteria; phylum Zhuqueibacterota; class Zhuqueibacteria; order Zhuqueibacterales; family Zhuqueibacteraceae; genus JABWAN01. The sequence goes on from JABWAN010000951.1 coordinate 740, forward strand.
ATCGTCGGAGAAAGGGTTGCGAGCATGTATTGACTCTGGTCCGGCCAGGCTTGCAAGCCGGGGAACATATAGCAATTTGGTTGCGCTACCGGTTTTGATTTCTGCCAGGGCATCCCGCTGCCTTTCGTCCTAGTTCAAGCGCGATCCGCTCTACGGTGGCAATGGCCCTCATTTCGCCCTAAACGCGCTGCTCTCACTATAATGTATCTATCTGATACCAATATTGCAGAAAGTCGCGCACAATCTTAACTTTCTTATAACAGGCCTGTTTTGATGCCAACCTCATCTTTTGGCACTACATCGTGGGCGGTAGTTTATAGACCACCGATTTGCCGTCGCGACCGCAATACACTAAATTAGGCGCAAGCTGATCGAGATATGCGAGCATTTCCCGCGAAACGTGCAACTGCATTTCCGTGTAAGGCGAAGCGGTCACAATCCATACCGCTTTCGCGCCGCGTTGCGCAATGATGCTTTCCAAATCCGAGACCTGTGCCACGACTCGCGTGCGCGTGTAGAAATCAAAGTACTCGTGCCGCACGTGAAATGATTGCCCTTCGTAGTCGTCGGTGCGCAGCCAGTAATCGACTTTGCCGCCGTAAAAACTTTGCTCCAGCCAATCCATTGCAATGACGAGGTCACCAGCCGCGGCATTTTGTTTCACGTAGACCGCCGGGCCTTGATGATCGGGCATGAGCAGCAGGTGCGAACCCGGCGCGGTACGGATATCGAGTGCGTGACCATAATCTCGATTCACCACGCGGACAAGGCGCGCGGGATAAATCTGCTCGCAGGTGAGGAACACCACGCCCAGCATTACCGCGACGGTGATGGGACGAGGAAAAGCAGTGAATCTTTCGAACAGCTTCACAAACGCTGCCGCAAAGAGAATCACGAAGAGCGGGTTGAGATGAAAATTCAAGCGATACTCTACCCAATCGGTCTTCACGAATCCGATGGTGACCAACGACAGAGTGAACGCGAGCAGCACGAAATGAGTGGCATACGAAAAACGCGGCCCGACATTGGAATGAAAAAACCACAAGATCCCCAAGCCGGTGACCGAAGCCATGAGCGGAAACGCGCGCAGCAAACCCAAAAAATAAAACTTCGGCAGCTCACTTTGAAACTTGAGCACCGCGCGCAGGCGTTCAGAAAAAGCGGCTGCCGGTGCGTCGGCGCTCAAACCATAGAGCGTCCAAAACAGGCCAAATACGATGATCATCAACGCGGTCAAACGCACCACGGGGCGATTGAGGCCATGAAAACCCTGCGCGCGACAGAGCAAGTAGAACCAGAGCACGAGCGCAGCCCACAACACTTGATGAAAAATGAGTAAGAACAAAGTACCAAGCGGCAGGAGCCATTGGCGCGCCTTGAGCGGCTCGGCGCGCTGATACCAATACACCAGTCCCATCGTCAACACGCCGAGCCAGAGCACCGGCGGATGCCAAGATCGCGGGAAGATCGTCGCTTCAATAGTTTGCAGCAAAGACGCAAACCAGCCGCTATTTAGTTGCAGCGATCCGGCCTCCGAGCTGAGGCTGTGCAACTCCATCGGAATTTGGAAGCCGTATTGCACGAGCCAGAATTCCGCATGTGCCGCCAACATGACGACCACGGCCATTACCACCAATTGCACACGTGTGCCGTGCGAGCGGGCGGGTTGCAGTGCAGCCGCCACGTAGATCAGGCCCAACGCTCCACCCAAAACATGCGAAAAGACTGCGGCGATCCCAGATAGAAAACTCAGCACGAGCCATTTACGCCGGCCTTCATAAACGCCGCGATATATGGCATAGAGCGAGAACGTATAAAAGAACGCAAACATCACATACATGCGCGCGTGGCGACCGAATTCCAACTCCCAATGCGAGAATGCCAGAATGAAAGCGGCGAGCAGACCAACCGGTCGCGAGAAAACCCGTTTACCGAACGCATAGGCCGCAAGGACTGTCGCAAGGCTGAAGCCCACGCTCGGCAAGCGCAGCGCGGCTTCGTTCAAGCCAAACAAAGCGGCGCTAAGTCCCGACATGTAAGTGGTGAGCATCGAGCGAAAATAAATCATGCCCGAAGGAA
>JABWAN010000952.1 GCA_013361015.1 Candidatus Zhuqueibacterota bacterium
ACCATTTTTTTCCCGGCGATATCAAATCGATATGGAATGTCACTGTGCGGTTTAACCCTGGTTAACTCTTCCGGAGCACCATATTTTTGACGGAATTTATTAAACGAAACAGGAATGGTATCTAGGTAGCGCACAAAAATACTGACAAGAAAACGTTTCCTAATTGATTCTACTTCCAAGTCTACATATTCGAGTTTCACCAATTCCAATTCCTCGCTCTTTGGCTTTAAAATGATCCAATTCGGCAATGAGTCATCCTGAATTTGCCCAAAAACTCGGATCGCGTCTTCAATGGAATACTTAGGCTGGAAGAACGATTCCAGAAACAACATCAGTTCATTGTGATCCACAGGAATGCTCCTTTTTTGCGGTTGCTGCGCTGCGCTTTCGCTTAGACTAGCTTCAAGGTGGGATGGCATTCGATACACGCCTAACGCCATCGCGCAAAGGCAGCTTAAGGCCAGACTAAGGACAACCGCCGACCGCGCTCTCAACATCCCAGGCATCGCTTTCTTCCGGTAAGGTTTTATACTCATTGTAACGGGTGGAAATGTTATTAAGCACTTCGCTACGATAGGTTGCACGGCTGCCATAAATTGAACGATGCATGGTATCGCCAAAAACGCCCCGGGGCGAATCCGCAGGCAGAGGATTTTTGAGCGCTTGTTGCGCAACTGACACGGGCAGGTTTGACATCGATCGACTCATTTGATTGGCGGTAGGCGCCGGTTTAGCAGCGGCTTGTCTTTGCGCAATGGCGTACCATTGCTCCGCATGCCGTGCTTCATGATAAACCGTGTTCGCCAGTTCCTTTGAATCGGCCGCATTCAATGGCCCGTTCAGAAATGTCTTATTGATTTCCAAACTCCAACTTTGAAAATCAAACTGACCATACGTGTTGGCGGATAGCGTCGCAGAATTCACACTCACCGGAGGCAAACCAGACTTTTTCAGTGGTCGATTGATGAGTTCTTGTAGCTTTTGTTGTCGCTCGGCAGGCGTTAGTGAGTTCCAATTTTTCATCAGCGCCTTGAACCTCCGGCAAAAGGCGGCGCCATTTGCCTTCCTCGCCAATCCAAACGCAATGTTGCCAATGAGAACGTTTGCTGCACCTGTGACGATCGGATTCGGCGGGCCCGGTGGGCCGATAACGATATCCCCCATACGTACCGCCATCTTTCCATTGATGAGCACGCCGAAGCTGCCTAAATAACATATTTCTGGTCCATGTGGCGCAGGTGCAGGCGGTGCAATCGGCATCGGACAATTGAATTTATCTTCCACAGCTCGCCAAGCCGGCTCGCCTTCGATCAAAACATTCGAAGAGCCCGGGCCAGGCTCCAGCTTTTTCGAAAGATGCGACGTGGAATCTCCTTTACGCGCCGCGGGTTTAGACATGCTTGACTCCGTATCTGGCGACTGATCAGTTCAGTTTAATGGGAACACCCTTGATAATATTCTGACCGCCCGCCTCAATATTGATGTTTTTCGTACATGCGATTTTCACTGCTTCCGTGGCGGCCAAATCGAAGGTCTTACTTTCAAATTTGATATCAACTCCGGTAATAACGATCTTACCGTCTTTAGTAATGACGATCTTCCCGTCTCCAGATTTCAACTCGATTTGCTCACTCGCTTCGACGGCGATCGTTTTGGCCTTCAATTCCTTGGCTTCCCCGACCGTCTCAGTGCTTGCGCCCTCCGTGGTCGTGTTAGTTTCAGCGGCCAGCATACGATAACTTCCTCCCACCTTCACGGTCTTATTCGTGAGCACTTTTTCCACCTTCGCCTGCACGATACGAATCATCTGCTTCTTGATGATTTGAATCACGCCGCCCTTGATGGCTTCTTTGAGATTCCCGCCGATGCTGCTGCGTTTGTTCGCACCAATGGTCTCTTTTTGATTGCTGGCCACACGAAGCGTTTGATTCGCACCAATTTTTTCAATCTTATTGGCACCCACGCTTTCGGATTGGTTCTTTCCAACAAAAACTGTTTCGTCATTCGTTACGGATTTATCTCGGTTGTTCCCGATCGTCACCTTCTCGTCATTGCCGACGATCTTCGTACGATTGGTGCCGACTTCGAGAGCCTCGTTGTTGCCCACCGACTGGCTTTTGTCGTTGATGATTTGAACCGTGTGATCCTTCGTTGCATGCAAATAAATATTCTCACCGCCGCTCGAGTCGTCGAACGTCAACTCGTTTTGTCCGGCGGTGCGAATCACGCTTTGCGTTTTATTGCTGCTGGTGGAAGGAGAAAAGTTCGTGGGGTTCGGCACCGTGCCCAAGCCCACGGGCCGATCGACGTTGCCATCGACACACGCCCACACCAACTCAGTTCCGGCATGATTCGGAAAGTGCATGCCATAGCCCGAGCCGGAATAGGATTGCACTTGCCGGATCGGCAAAGTCGCTTCGCCATTCTTGCGCTCCGAAATGTCATACAACATCTTCGCGCGATAGCGGCCATGATCATCAATGAAAGCATACTCATCATTTGCGGCCGACTCGATCTTCGCGCTCATGATGCCGTGCATGCGCGGAATCGGCGTGCGCCGTGGCGGGCGATATGCGATCTCCACGGGAATCGCTTCAAACATATTTTCGTACGTCGGTGTGACGGTTTGCGACGTGCTTAGAATGCTGAAAAGCCCTCGCTGTGTGCCGCGCATTTTGATTTTGGTAAGAACGTAATCGGCGTTCCAATCTGTGCGATAGTGCTTGGCCAGCGTGAATTTGTACCCGGCGCGAAACAGCCGGCAATCGCTTTTGCCTGAAAAGATTTTGCTGGTCGCTAAAAGTTCTTCGTTACGGAT
>JABWAN010000030.1 GCA_013361015.1 Candidatus Zhuqueibacterota bacterium
CTGAAGCCAGCGCAAGGCTTTTCCATGCGGCATTTGCATTGATCACGCCATAGCCGAGATTATAGTCCCACCCATCGCCTTCCACATCAATCGCGGTGCGTTGCAAGATGCCTTTGAGTTGAGCGGGCGGCACTTTGCTCGTAGAGAATTTCTGCCGCAATGCTGCGGCAACACCCGCGGCTAACGGGCATGCCGCCGAAGTTCCGCTGTCCGCGGAATACACACCCGAGCCGGCAAAATGACTATATGCCGCAAGGTCCGGCTTGCGCTGGTGCAATCCACCCGGGCCTTGTGAAGAGTAACCGAGGCGGCGATCATTCACAGTGACTGCCGCAACCGTAATAACGTCGGGGTGCGAGTTGGCGCCATGAATACTTGCGCCCGGGCCGCGATCATTTTCACCGCAACGCGGATCAGGGCAATGGCCGCCGCAATTGCCCGCGGCGAAGAACACGTCCGCGCCCATCGCCACCAGCGTGCGAATGATTTGATTAAAAGGATGATCGAGATTCGCGCTGTAGTTTTCCGGCGAGCCAGTGGGGGCATCATCGGAACGATCGTACATGCCCCAACTATTGTTGACTACCAGAGGGCCCGGCTCCCGTGTGATAAGATCAATCAAGCTGGCATATGCAGAAATCGCATCCGAGAGAAACGCGGTCCAAATGTTGTTCTCCGAGCGCAGCAAGGCGTAATCAAGAATCGTGGCGTCAGGCGCGGCGATCTGCGCATCGAATGCGACCATGGTGCCGTGATCGTTCGGCGCAGTGCCGGGCACATAGGTGGGATTGGGCGACCAACCGTCGGTCACCGGAATTTTTGTGCCGTTGATGCCGGTATCTACAATGGCGAGGCGGACTTTTTTGCCCGTGAGATTTTCACGTCGCAGTGTGCGCACGCCGATTTTATTGGCCACGTCCGAAGCTTTGCCGACTGCCGCGTGGCCACAATAGGGCGTAGGAAAGATTGAAATCGCAGGGTCCGCATAAACGCCGACAACCTCATCGCGGCGATCGTGCAAAAGACGTTGCAGCGCTTCTTCATCATCGGCAACGATGCGCACTCCAAAAGCGGCGCCGTATGAAGTCCTAAACATATCGCGATAGTTGCTGCTGCCCATGGTCAACTCTTCACCGGCCGCGGCCCAACCCGGCAAAGAGACGGGATGATAGTTTTCGTCTACCTGCATTCCGCGAACTTGAATTTGCCTTTCCAGCAAGACTTGTGCGGGCTCAATCGAACGCGCACGCGCGGCATGAAGCAACTCTTCCTTTTTATTTAAAACGACGATCCTTCGCAGCATGGTACACCTTTCTAAATGCAAAACTGGTGTGCTGGTGCAACGGCATGTTGAAGTATTGGCTTATGCGAGCGAGAAAGCATGGCGCGTTCATCAGCCCTCGCTCGAATGCTACTTCAATCCGCCGCTTCGCGTTTTTTTCCGTTGGCCGTTATCGGTTGTACGCGACCGTCGGAAAAAAATTTAACGTCCGTTCCAAATCTTTGCTCAGCGCGCCGGCGGGCTTCCGAAGTCGCTTCTCCCCGCACGACAAAGCGATGTTGTTGTGGGTTGATGCAAACCGGCGAGTAACTGGGATCAAGCTCGATGCCGGTGCCGCCGAGTAGGCGCTTGAGCGTATCGATATTCACGCGCGCTTTCTTTTTCTCCGCGGCTTTCGCCAGATCGATTTGAATGAGATAGCTTTGGGAAGCTAGCTTGGTATTCATGATACACCTGCTCCTTCCTCGACCTCGAGGTGGATGCTTTGCCCGGAATAGAGCTGGGTTTCTTCAGGCAAAACGAAGTAATAATGCTCGTGCGGCTTCAACGGGCCCCGGCACGTACACGCCACCGCCTCGATCGAAACGGGTAGGCTTTCGCCGTGAAATTTGACCTGCACCTTTGCGCCCGGCGGCGGCAGCCGCTTCCACATGTCTTTGGTGATCAAAATTTTTCCCAGCATTGCTTCTTCTGCTGAGATTTTGCGTTTGTAAACCATATCGCCTCCTTTCGCACCACGCGAAAGTTAGACTGCGATTCCGAGGCTTTGCAATACTTCGCGTCCCTGCATCGTCAAGCGCGTCTTCGTCCACGGCGGATTCCATACGACGTTCACTTGCGCCGAGCCAACGCCGGGGAGTGCTTCCAACTTCTCGCGCACATCATCAATGATCATCGTCATAGCCGGACAGGCAATCGCCGTGAAGGTGAGATCAATTTCCACTCCCCGGGAGTTGGTGCGGACGTCATAAATCAATCCCATGTCCAAAATGCTAATGGGCAACTCGGGATCCATGACTTCGCCGAGAGCCTGCCAGATTTTGATTGTGTCGATGCTCGACATGATTGATGCCTTACACGTTACACTTCACACCTTACACGTTGGAGTGGAAACGTGTAAAGTGTAAAGGAAGCTTAAAGGAACTTCCTCACCACCGCAATCCGCCAAACGTGCCGTTCTTCTCGCCCTGTATCATATTGACGTAAGTTTGATTCATCGGCCCGCGCTGTTTCCAACGCTGGAAGACCTGTTGCCAAGTGATGGGTTGATCAAAAAGCCAACGTTTCTCTTTCGCATCAAACTCAACGGGAAATTCGTAATCGATGTGATATTCCTGCTTGCCGTTATCATAATGCGCCGGCACGCGAATGCCAATGCTTTCACAGAGCGGCACCGTCGCGCTCATCCATACTTGCCGGAGTTGATCGTTCGTCAAGCCTTTCAGGCGATACTCGAGCTGGTCATTGTGCTTCTTGAGATGGTCGGGCAAGCCGAACCATTCCAGCGTCACCGGGAACATCCAATCCACGGCGCGTTGCAATGCTTCCTTGGCCGCGCCGCCGGCTTTGGCGAGGCGCTTCATCCAGCTTTCGCCGTGGCGCAAATGCAAAACTTCTTCACGATCGACCTTCGTAAGCGCGCGTTGCCACGGGCCATAGCTGCAATTCTTGTGAACGTCGGCAAGCAGCGTGATGCCCGCGCGGTCGAAAAAGCCGTTGGCCACCACCATCTCGGCCCAATTTTCCAGCGCTTGATCGAAGCCATACGGATGTTTGAACTCGTGCGGCGCACGGCCATACATCAGCCACTGCTTGGATACGCCCAAGTCTTCCAACAAGCGATACGCAATGTTCGCGTGACCCAACTCATCCTGAATGATGGCATAAACCGCGAGGCGACTGTTGATCGAGGGGGCATCCTTGGAAGCGAAATAATACGCGGGTGCGCTCACCAATTCGGTATCGCCCTGCACAGTGAGAATCACTTCGAGCGCGGCTTTGTAACCCGGAGTCATGTCTTCTTCGGTTTCGACAATAAAGCCATTGGCAATTTTTTGGCGCAACTCAGCGTCTTTTTCGGGAGGAAGCATTGCAAACCTTTTTGCTTAGTGGGATGAACACAGCACAAAGCTCAGCCGATCTCGACCACATTGTTATTCAATTCGCGGCATTTTCCGTCGTGAGCAAGATAGGAAGCGGTCTCGGCATTGTCAAGGCCGGAGCCTGATGCGCTGCGAGGAAATTTATATTGATAAAAGAGCAATTTTTTGAGCACGGCAAATCACTTGCGCGAGTAATCGAAATCGTATAGATTGGGCCGCGTACCGTTGAAAATCATTTAGAACGGCTTCATCACCACTAACACCACGATCACCACGATCAATACTGTGCTCACGGTCGCAACGTGCAAATGCTTTTGTTTGACTTGATCGGCTTCCTGTGCCTTGCCGGCTTCGCGCAGCGCAATCATACGCTTGAGATTACGAAGATCGACGTGCGAAAGCCCGACGAGAACGAGCGCCAACAAGCTTTTCACATGCAGATAAGCGCGGCCACCGAACTCACCGGTTATAATGCCAAGCAACAAACCGGTTAGAAATGCAATGAGCAAGCCGTAAGATTCCGCGAATTTGGTGATGGCCAAAGCCATGCGCTCGCTTGCCGCGGCTTCACTAGCACCGGCTGCACGAAATTTTCGCAACAAAAAGCCTTGTATGAGAATACCGCCGATGCCGATGGAAACAAATAGCACATGCACCGTTTTCAAAAGCCCAATGAGATTGCCAGAATCCATACTCGCTCTCCGTTTTGCTCCACCAAATGAAATCTGCCTGTGAATGATTGCCATGAAGATAGGCAGGCGAGCCGCCAATGTCAAGGGGAGCACCCGGAGAAAAATTCACTCTAAGAGCGAATCCGAAGATGATTCCGCCTGAAACCTTGCTTGAAGCATACCGCCAAGGTATTTTTCCGATGGCCGATGAAGACGGCACGATCAATTGGTACGAAGCCAATCCGCGCGCTATTGTGGAAATCGACGGCTATCGCATTCCGCACGACCTCAAGCGCATTTTGAATCGCGGCGGCTTCGAGATTTTTTACGATCGCAGTTTCGAGCAGGTCATGCGCGGCTGCATGAATCGTACGCCGACGTGGATTTCGGAAGAGCTTGTGCGCTCGTACGTGGCGCTCCATCGTATGGGCCATGCGCACAGCGTCGAGGCTTGGCAAAATGGCGAGTTAGTCGGCGGGCTTTACGGCGTGGCAATTGGCGGGGCGTTCTTCGGCGAATCAATGTTCTCGCGCGTGTCGCATGCTTCCAAGGTTGCGCTCGTACACCTCCTGCAGCATCTCCAGGCGAAGAAGTTCGCGTTGCACGATGCGCAAGTCATGACCTCCACGCTCAAGCTTTTCGGCGCCAAGAACATCTCGAGCAGCGAGTATTTGCTTCGCCTGCGTGCCGCATTGAAAAAGAATGTCTCGTTCTAACGCGTTTCGCGCGGCGCAACATTCATGCTGCGCGCTATTTCCAAAATCAGTCCGCGCTTTTGGACATTTTTTGATGCGCAAAGTTCAGGTTCTACGCCCTTTTCTTCGCAACATCCTTGTCTATTTTTACACCCCGCGCCTGCCGCGACGTTGTGCGCGACGTTGCAGCCTGCGCCTGCTTCCATGGATATTCGCGATTGCGGCGGACCGGTTTGGTTTTCGTTTGCATCTTCGTGCCACGATCCTTGCGCGCGAGCGCCGCGGGCGCCTCCTCCGTCTCCGTGCGTGGGATCGTTTCGACTTCCGGCCAGTCGCGATTCAGGCGCGTAGTCTTGGTTTTGGTTTGCATCTTGGGCCCGCGATCTTTGATGTCGGTCGGCATATTTCCTCCTTTGAGATTAACCACTCGGCGCTGTCGCGCAATTAAGATACAATTCGAACACTGCCCAGAAATATGGCAAAGGATACTTGAGGCTCGCATCGTCCGCAAGCTTGCGAATCATCTCCAACTTCGCGAGGTGCAGCGCAGTTTGCGCATTCACACCCGCGGCGAGGTGGCGATAAAAAGCGGTGACGAGCGCCACAGACCAGCGATCATCATTCTGCCATAAAGACGCGATGACCACAGACACGCGTTGCAGTGCAAAGAGGCGTGCGATGTTCAATGCGCCTTCGCCTCGCACAATCTTGCCGCTTGCCGTTTCACAGCCATTCAACAAGACCAGCCACGTTTGCGAGAGTTCCCATTCCAAAAGCCGGCGCGCATAAATGCGTTCGAGGCTCGGCCGCAAGTCGGTAGCGTCCGCACGGCTCAATTCCAGGTAGGAATTTAGTGCGCGCTGCGGATCTGCCACGGCATGCAGCGAAAGATGAAAAATCTCCGCGCCTTCATGCAGACTCGTGGCGATGGTATCAAATCGTGCGCGGCTTTGCGTCAGTACTTTTTTGCGCGCGAAATGTGCGGCGAGGCTCGCCTCTTCCTCTCTTGCTGCGGGCAAATCTCCCGCGGGATTGCCGACGTACAACAGCCGGTTGTTCGCGAATTGAGGCGTCCGGCGTTGCGCCAAAAATCCCTGATAGAGCGCTGCCAAACTGGGCGCTTTTACGAGCACGTATTCTTCTTCCACAAAACGATTTTGCGTTGTAACCAACGCGCCAAACGGAAGCTGATGCAGAATGCCATCCGCAATCAGATAGATTTCATTGCCGCCGGTCAGTGCTGGCGCGAGCGGCAACAATAGCTCATCATAGAGTTCGCGGCCTCGCCCCCGGTTGTCTTGATAAACCGCTGCACTGTTCGTCACAACGCGCTGCCGAAAATCCGGCAAGTCCGTGGCCCCGAGGCTCTGCAAATATTTTTTGGTCGAATCTTCCAGCGTGCGGCGCGTGATCGGCAATTGCAGCGTAATAAACTCCTGCGACGAGATCAGCCACACCACCAAAGCCTTCGGTAAAACGCGATACTCCACCACGCGCGCCGTGCGCGGCAGCGCGCTTTGCAGCGTTTTGACGGAAGGAGATTTTTCCAACAGCACGCCGCTGCTGTCGGCAAACTCCTTTCCCCAAGCCTCCAACAGTGCGCGCGCGCGACCGCGCTCCGACCAACTCAAAGCACGTTCATGCTCGCCCAGCTCCAACGCCACGGTAATCGCTTCGTCGAACAGGTCTTGCACGGTCGCAAAAAAACTCACGCGTAGGCTATCGCGCGTGATTGAGCTGAAAACTTTTTCTTGAATGGCGAGGGCCTGCTCGAGATACGCCAACGCCAGCACGGGTTGGGCTTGCCGGCGGGCCAGCCCTGCGCGTTGCCACTGTGCTAGCGTTTTTAAAGTAGGGCTGTTGATTTTTTCGGCGATCTGTTCTGCTACCATTAACAACGAATCCGTTACGCTAAAAAGATTCTGTTGCACGGCGAGCTTCGCCAGATTGAGGCAGGCGCTCGCATGGCCATATGCAAAGCCGAGTGCTTCCGCATCGCGCGCCGCCTCGTGAAAGACGTGCTCCGCCTCCGGCAATTGGCCGCGTTTTAGCAACAACTCTCCTTGCAGCAACAACGTTTCGATGCGGCCACGCCTCTCGCCGCTGGCGCGATAAAGCACCAAGGCTTGATCATACGCAGCTTGCGCCGCATCCAAACTGTCCATTTTGGCATAGATGAATCCCAGGTTCATCGCCGAGCGCGCCATTCGGCTTTCGTTTCGCTCACTTTCATGGAGCGCATAAGCTTTGCGCTCATCGCTCATAGCACGCTCGTAGTCGCCCGTTTCCACATGCAAAAGCGAAAGATTGCTGTACACCGCAGCGCTATTCGCACTGTGCGGAAGCTGCTCGAAAAGCCGTGCGGATTGCTCCAGGTCCATTTGCGCCAAGCCATACTCGCCTTGCTCTTGATGAAGCTGGCCTTCCAAGAGCAAAGCATCCGGGAGATATTCTGCTTCACGATCGCGCCGTCGCATTTCTTGCAGCGCGCGTCCGGCCTCTTGCAGGTGATCCATGCGATACAAAATACGCGCGCGGTAAAAATCACTATCACGCAGCGTGAGGCGATCGCCCAGGTGTTGTGCAATTGCGAAAGCTTGCTGCGCATAGAGCAGGGCAAGCGAATCGCGCTCGAGCACGCGATACGCATCCGCGATGATATTCAAGGTCTGTGCTTGCGCCCAATAATAGCCTCGTCGTTGCGCCAAAGCGAGCAGCGTGTGGCCGTGCGCGACTACTTGCTCGTATCGATCCTGCTGTGCCCACACATCAAGCACGCCTTGCTCGGCATGAATTTCCAGAATCGCATCGCCCACGGCGCGTGCCTCATTCCGCAAGCCTTGATATGCCAGCGCAGCTCCGGCGTAATCGTTGAATTCGAGCAACGTGCGTGCGTGCAATCTCTGCAACGTCAATACCGCGCGCTTGGGTTTGGTATCGGCATTTAATGTGGAAATAAAACTGGAGAGAGAAATAAGCAGGCTATCACGGCAGGCGGTTCCCAAGTCTTGTGCGATGGCATTCGCCGTATCGAGTTTGCCTTGGGCTGCGCCATTTGAGGCAAAACCGAGCTGCAGTATGGCTTGTTCGGCGAGACGCAAGCCGAGGGATTGCATCGGCCAGTAATTCTTTTGCAGCCATGCCGAAAGCGTATCCGCAGGCTCGCCGTGTTTGCGGCTCCACGTCTGCACCAGCCTCGTGTCGGTACTATCGAGCGCGAAAGCTTGCAGCGCCGCTTGCCAATCTTGTTGCACGGTGAAAGTTCGCAGCGCACCAATCTGTTCGCCGGAGTCCGTGCAAACCAAAGTGAAAAGCACGGTCGCCAGCACTAGCGGCAAAAGAATGAAGTTTGGAAAACGCATTGTCGCAACGCGGTTGAGACTGCTTATCGCAGTCGTTTTACGGCGCTTCGAGAAATTTAATCCGCGCACGCGCGGCTTCCGCCCATGGGGAAGTCGCATCGCGTGTCAAATAATCTTGCCAGGCTTGCAGAGCGGCTGGTTTGCGTTGCAATTGCGTGAGCAGTTGTGCGCGATTGAAGGCCGCTTCGGCATATTGCGGCTGATATCGCAATGCCATTTCGAATGCCAACAGCGCTTGCTCGGAATTTCCCAGCCGTGCTTGTACCAGGGCATGCTGATTCCACGCTCCGGCATCTGTGGAATCACGCGCGAGTAATACACGCAGCAAGCTATCAGCAAAGAACATCTGTCCGGAAAAATAATAGAAGATCGCCAAACCGAGTTTTGCGTCGCGATTGTCGGGATCGCGTTGCAGGGCTTTTCGGAAGGACTGCACCGCAGCATTGGAATCCACAGTCGGGGTTTTGCTGCGCGGACGAGAGAAAGCGGAACTGTTAAAACCACCCGCCGGCCGAAAATCCTCAGTGGTAATGAACCACTCCGACTTCAAAATCGAGAAGCCTTGCGCCAGCTCCGTTGCAAGGCGGCGCTGTTGATACACCTTATTGCCCTGCACGCCCATAAGCGCAATAATGCCGACTAAAATCATGGCGGCCGCGGGCGCAAGTATCGGCGACTTGAGTGTTTCATTCAGCCAGTCCAAAACAATTCTTGCGTTGAACGCGGCAACTGCAGGCCTTGCCGGCAATCGCCGCTCAATTTGCCGCACGTGCTCATCAACGGTGCGGCGGGGCGCGGCTTCAAAGCGCTGCATTGCTTCCGGTGCAACCTCAGCGCGTGCAAACCGCACGTGCTCGGCCAGTTCGGCGCGGCATTGCTCGCATGCCGCCAAATGCTTTGCGAGTGCACGGCTTTGCCGTTTCGGTAGTTCACCCGTAAAGTATTTGCCGATGATTTCGCGCTCGGGATGCGCGGCGGAAAACTCGTTTTCCGCGGCGGAATTGTGCGTGCCCATCTTCACCATATACGTCCACAAACTTTCTCGAATGAATGCTGCGTGCTCTTATCGCTATTCAAGCTCCAAAGGGGTCGATCTGAAAAGCGCGTCTTGAAAAGTCTTGCAACCAAAAGCTTCGAGGTCACACGCAAAACGCATGGTTCAAGAGCGTGACTGCATCATGAAGACCTCGTTCAATCCGAGGTCGGAACACTTTCATGTAGTTTACCACTACTAGAAGACAAACATATGTTCCCAACCTTCTCATCTTCTGTCAAAACATTTCTGCATTTTTTTCCGCATACGGCTAATTTGAATTTCAATGGCGTGCGCGGACATGTTGATGCCCGCGGCCATGGCGATCTCGGCCGGCCGCAAATCTTCCAAAGCGAAAAGTTTGAACAAAAAAATTTTGTGCTCTTTGTTTCTGCCGCGAATGTGACGCTCCAAACATTGCTCCAAAGTGGCGCGCGCGATGAGCGTGCTTCCGGTGTCTTCATGCGCCGGCAGCTCAAGCGCATCGTCGTCAAGGGATCGGCTCGGAACCTTGGCCGTTTCCTTTCGAATCGTGTTGAGCGCCGCGCACACTGCGACTTTTTTTAGATAGGCATGCGCCTCGCCCTCGGTATTGCCATTGAACGCCAGCAGCACGCGGCGATCATTGGTCAACAATCTCGCATAAAGATTTTGCCAGGTTTCATCGTAGTAAAGTTCGTACTGGCGGTCTCCGGGAAATCCGATGACTTTGCAAATGCTAAGCGCGAGTGACTTTTCATAACGCCGCAAGAACTCGCGCCACGCGTTGCGATCTTCGGGCACACGCGCGCAACGGCTGAACAATTCACGCGGCGACAATTCCCCCCAATCCATTACACTCAAAAGAAAAAAAAGTAGGCAGGTTTGCGCGTAGAAAGTTATGGGCAGGCGCTCAGTCCCCACCAGTACGAGTGCGCATGAAATGAACAAGAACATTTTTCCAAGACGCGGGCGGCCGGTAGCATTCATGAGTGCAATCTCAAAAATGTTTGAACCTCTGGCTCGCTACCATCACGACGACATTGCAAGATTTTGGATTTGGAGAGTCGCGAAGGGTGGGAAGAAGATTCATGCTGTTTGACGCGACGGTTTCAGTATGGGAAAAGTCGTTAAGATTGTCAAGACAATTTTCCCAAGTTGGTAAGGCCTCAGGTTCCTGCGGAAAAGTAGCGCAGACATCTTGTCTGCAGGCAGGGATGCCGGCGCTACCCCACACGTAACCGAGGCAATGCCCAAGTTGATAACGCTTCGGCTCTCGTGGGAGAACGCAGCACGGCTATTTCTGAATGGCTCTGAGGTTCAGCGCAAAACAATAGGCTTGTCTCTTTTTGTTTTGTCGCTGCTGCACCGAGGGTTCTTCTCTGCTTGTTTACCTAAGTGGCCTCTGCGCGCGAGGGGGCTTGGAGTCGAAAGCGTGCGCGCCTCAGCTTAAACCTGTGGTTCCAAAAATCTGTATTACGTTTTCATCATGCAAAGACGCGGGCTTTTGCTTTTTGCAATCCGCGCAGCGCTTTAAGTGAGCTCGGTCAACAAGCGCCCTCGGTAAACAAGCGCAGATGGCACTCAAAAACGCGCAGCGACAAGGCAAAAAAGAAAGTGCGGCGTTGTATTCAGACGCCACGCGCTTTAAACGTGGGTGGGGTCTCCCATCTCAAAGCTTGCGTGCGAGGCTCTGCTGTTTTATATTGAAGCCGTAACAAAACATTCGCGTCCACCTTGAGGCTTTGTGAGGTATTCACTTTCCGTCTTTCGCGCGCTGCGGCACCGCAACTATCGCTTGTTTTTTTCCGGGCAGATCGTCTCTTTTCTCGGCACCTGGATGCACAACACCGCGCAAGGCTGGCTGGTTTATGATTTGACCGGCTCTTCGGCTTGGCTTGGCGTGATCGGCTTTTTGAGTTTCGTGCCCTACTCCATTTTTGCGGTGTGGGGCGGCAGCATTGCGGACCGCTACGATAAGCGCCGCATGATTTTGATCACGCAAACGCTTTCGCTCTTTCTGGCTTTCGGCTATGCGCTTTTGGTGTGGTCGGATTGGATTACGATCTATTTGATCGCAGGCTTGGCATTCACGCTCGGCATTGCCAATGCATTCGACACACCCGCGCGGCAGGCCTTTGTCATCGACTTGGTGGGGAAAGAAGATTTGTCGAACGGCATCGCGCTTAACTCTGCGATGTTCAACACCGCGCGCTTGCTCGGGCCGGCATGCGCGGGGATTGTGATCGCCCGTTTGGGCGTGGCTTGGTGCCTGTTTGCGAATGCCCTTTCATTCATTCCCGCGGTCATTACTTTGGGAATGATTCGAACTTCGGTCACGACAACGGCCAGCGCGGCACAAACGCCGCTGTGGCATTCCTTTCGTGAAATCCTGCAATACCTGCGCGCGCAGCGAACCATCTTCGGACTCTTGCTTTTGGTTGGCATTACCACGATCTTCGGCTGGTCATTCGTGGTCGTGCTGCCGGTGTTCGCCAAAGACATACTCGGCGGCGGTGCGACGCTACTCGGCAATTTGCTCTCGGCCAGCGGCTTCGGCGCGTTGGCGGGCGCCATCGCGGTGGCCTCGCTTTCCGGCCGGCTGACACCGCGACGGCTTATGTTTTCGGGCCTGACGATTTTTACCGTTGCCCTCAGCATTTTTGCGCTCTCACGCTTCGCGTGGCTTTCCATGCTCGCCCTCATGCTCGCCGGCTTCGGTCTGATCATGTTCTATGTGAATTGCAATAGCCCGCTGCAAAAACGTGTGCCCGATGCGTTGCGCGGTCGTGTGATGGGGATTTACGTGATGTGCTTCGGCGGCTTGATGCCGATCGGGAGCCTGCAAACCGGCGTGGTTGGGGAACACTTCGGCGCGCCCGCGGCGCTGCTGCTCAATGCTGCGGTATGTATGTTGGCAACACTGGCAGCAGCACGAGCGGTTTCACAAAAAGACAAAAAGGCAAATAGCACTGCAGAAAAAATTATGACTGAGCCTCGTGCGAAAATAAAATGGCAAGCGCTCTTCATCGCGTGGACCCTGTTCGGCTTGTTCATGACTGTACAAATTTATGCCGTGTCCACGCGCTTGCAGCAGCCGGTCACGTGGGCGCGCGTGCTCTTCAGTGAAATGAGCTACGCCTACCTCTGGATGCTGCTCACGCCGCTGGTGCTCCATTTGAGCAAGAAGTTTTCCCTCGAAAGACCGAATCTTTTGCGGCATGCGGCGTTGCACTTCGTGTTCGGTTTCACGTTTGCACTATTGCATCGCGCAGCACTCGGTTTCATAATGGGCTTTTATAATTTCATCACTGCAGCCACGCCCTTTTCCTGGTCGCAGTGGTTGACGCGCGTGATCACTTATTTGGATTACGGCGTGCTGCTCTATGGCATGATCTTGATCATCGACTATGCCTTGCAGTATCAGCGGCGCTATCAACAGAATCTGCTGCGCACGGCGCAATTGGAAACCCAGCTGGCGCAGGCCCAGTTGCAGGCGCTTAAGATGCAACTGCATCCACATTTTCTCTTTAACACTTTGAATGCAATTTCCGTGTTGATTGGCAAGGAGCCGGAGCTGGCGCGGCAAACGCTGCGGCGGTTGAGCGAGTTGCTGCGGCTCGCGCTCGAGAATGCCGGCACGCAGCTCGTGCCGCTCAAAACCGAGCTGGATTTTCTGCAGCGCTACTTGCAGATCGAACGCACGCGCTTCGAAGATCGTCTTAATGTGCAAATGAACATCGCGGAAGAAGCGCTGCCGGCGCTCGTTCCCAATTTGATTTTGCAGCCGCTCGTTGAGAACGCCATTCAACACGGAGTGATGGAGCAACGCGGCCCGGCGCGGCTTGAAATCTCCGCGCAGCGCGCCAACGGCTCATTGCGCCTGCAAGTGCGCGATAACGGCAAGGGCTTGGCGGGCAACGGCGCACACAAAACGGGCATAGGTCTGCAAAATACCCGTGCGCGCCTCGCAAAGCTCTATGGCGAGCGCGGCCGGTTTTCTTTAGCGGAAGTTGAAAGCGGGGGCGTCATTGCCGCCATTGACATTCCTTTTGAATATTCCCATGAAGCCCTCCCCAGATAAAACTCACATTCGCACTCTCGTCGTGGACGACGAGCCGCTCGCGCGCGAGGGCTTGAAGGAATTGCTGGCGCGCGCGCCGGACGTGGAGATCGTGGGCGAATGCCGCGACGGTTTCGAGGCGATTACAGCTCTCGAAAGCGCGCGGGTCGATCTGCTCTTTCTCGACGTGCAGATGCCGGAGCTAAACGGTTTCGAAGTGCTCGCTGCCTTGTCCGAAGAGCAATGGCCCGCGGTAATCTTCGTAACGGCATATGACGAGTATGCGTTGCGCGCATTCGAGGTGCATGCCGTGGATTATTTGTTGAAGCCGTTGGATCCGGATCGTTTTCACGCGGCGCTCGCGCGAGCACGCGATCAAATCAAGTGGCGCGCCGAGCAGGATATGCGCCAAAAGCTGGGGGCCTTGTTTCTCGATCTAAAAAACCAACACAAGCCTTTGGAGCGGGTGCTCATTCGCACCGGCGGGCGCTTGTGGGTGGTGAAAACGAATGAAGTCGATTGGATCAGTGCGGAAGCGGATTACGCGTGTTTGCACGTACAGGGGAAAAAACATTTGCTGCGCGAGACTTTGAGCGTTTTGGAAAAACAGCTCGATCCTCAAAAATTTCTTCGCGTCCATCGCTCGACCATCGTGAATCTCGATCGTATTCAAGCGATGGAATCACTCTCGCACGGCGAAATGGTGCTGCAACTCAAAGATGGCACCAAGCTGACCGCGAGCCGAAATTATCGCGCCAAGCTTGCGGAAGTTTTCCACAACATGATTTAATGCTTCCAGTTCTTTTCTCCGGCCGCAATGCGAACGTCGAGAGCATTACTGCGCGGCGGGACCGGACAACTGAAGTCTTTGCGCCCGTAGGCACAGGAGGGATTATAGGCGAGATTGAAATCCACCACATACTGATTGTCTTTCTGCTCCTCGAGGTCCAGATAGCGCCCACCACCGTAAGCTTCCTCCCCACTGGTCAAATCAGTAAATGGAATGAAAAGATAATTTGCATATTGCGCCGGCAACGAGAGCAAGCGATATACTTCAAGCTGATGCTGCCGGCCTTCGAGAGAAAAAGAGAACGTGCCGTAACGCAAAGCCTTTTTCAAGCGGCCATCGCTCGTGGCCAGGGCCAAGGTGTCCGGCTGCTCGAATTTTTTAATGGCTCCTTCGAAACGATACTTTAAATCCACGGGGAAATAGGGCAAGCCGGAAAAGTGTTCCTTCGCCGAGTCTGGGAGGGGAGAATAGTTTTCATGCTTGAATTGCCGATCTTTTTCGCGACGCTGTTGTTCAAGCTCAGCGACGAGGGCAGGCGAATTGGAGGAGCGCTTCGCGCAGCCGATTCCAGCCGCAATCACGAAGGAGGCGGCTGTTGCAAGCACCATTCGGATGAGCTTCATCAACGCACGCGATGCAATTCGATGCGACGATTTTTCGCCCGGCCTTCGGGCGTATCGTTGGAGGCCACGGGATTTTCTTCGCCGTAGCCCACTGCCAGTAAACGCTCCGCCGCGATGCCGCGATTCACCAAATAGTTGTAAACCGATTCCGCGCGGCGAGTGGAGAGCAGCAAATTCTTTCTCGCATCGCCCGCACCATCGGCATAGCCGCGAATTTCAAAAGCCACGGTGGGATTGTCTGTCAACGTGTGAAACACCTTTTCGAGCACGGTGATAGATTCCTGCGTCGGCTCCGCCTGGCCTG
>JABWAN010000953.1 GCA_013361015.1 Candidatus Zhuqueibacterota bacterium
TTACTGGGCGCTAATATACGCGGCGAAGCGAGGGTTTTCTACTGTCGCAAGGGATGGTTTGGGAGGAACTATACAAAGGGATAGGTGGGAGGCGGCGGACGGAACTTTTCTAAAAAATCAAGCCATGATATAATTCGCCGACATCACAGCATTGGCCAGCAAACATCAGGATAGCTGAACGGTGTTGCCAGATGAATTTATTTTGCACTGCGGTTTGGAGGTCTGCGGTGCCTTGATTGTTTCTCGCATTGCTCTTCCCGGCAACCGCGGTGAGGAGGAACGCTGTACCCAGCCTTTGAAAGCTGCTACAAGGATTCATCAGCGCATAAAAATATAACGGCAAAGTGCACTTATTTTGTCATTCGCGCGTTACGCCGCAAGCGCGGTCACTCTCACCCTCTTAATTACCTCAATCAGCTCATCAACCTGCTCCGAAGTGAAAATCCCTTCCGGGCCTTGCGGTGTGAGGTCAGTAAAAGGGGACTCATAAAGCAGCGAGGCCTCCATCACGCCATGCTCGGTAAGATGGTTCACACTAAGATTCACAAACTCAATCTGGTTTGCACTCAACGTCTTCCCCAGCAAGAATCCGGCGAGGGCCTGTTTGGCGGCCTCGCGATCCATGCCCACCAGCGCGCGCACGAACAAGCCGAGGCCTTGCGATTCCTTTTTGGCGCGCGCGATTTCTTCTGCTCCACCCACACCGTTTTCGGCAAGCATGCGCTCCAGTTCCGCCAGGTCGGAGGCCGTCAATGCTTTATTCATGCGCAGTTTGTGAATCGTAACGTGATTCTGATGCGCGCGTAAAAAAGCCTGCGCCTTCACGCGAAACGTCTCGAATTCACCTTCGACACCCGCGCCAAATAACTCCACGCCAACCTCAGGGCCCATCTGATCTTCAAAGTCCGTGTAGATGGGCTTGCGTTTCTGCTTCTCAATCAGCCGCACCAAATCGCGCAGCTTGCGGCGCACCGACTCCAGCATGGGCGTCGTCACGTCTTGCCACCACCCATCGGTTTGGACATCCTGTATGAGCGCCATTCGTTCGCGTACCATCGGAATTGCCGCTTTCTCTTCCAACAAACCGGCGATACCTATGACCTGGTCGCGCAATCGCTCGAATGCGGGCTCTGATCTCAAAAGCGCCAGTTGTAGATTGAGAATAAGAAGATCAAAGCGTTTTACCTCTTCGGCCTCCATTTCCAGCTCCGCAGGCAGGCCGGCAACTTCCCCGGCCAGCTCGGCAAATGCGTCACCGGACAGCGTAAACCACGCGTGTGCCTTGGCGTATTTCTCCACCAGTCGACGTTTGGGGCGGACAACGAAGTTCTCCAGGTTCATCGCGGCAACTTCGCTGTACAACAAATTCCCGAGTTCCTGCCGCAATTCCGTCTCGGTTTTCGGCGCCTCAAATGTCGCAGACAATTCCTTGATCTTTTTGTCATCCGGGCTTAATCGCTTGTCCAACTCGCTGAGCATTTCGAGCCGCGCCTTGAACAGCCGCTTGCTCAAAGACTCAGGTACAACGCCATCCGCGGTCTCGGGATTCTGGCTAAAGAATTCGAGGTTTTGGCAGTAGTCAAAAATATAGAAGAACTGCTTATCCCGCCCTGGCCCAAACAAATCCTGACACAAGCGCGTGCCGCGCCCGACCATTTGCCAAAACTTGGTTTTTGAGCGCACCAGCTTGAAGAACACGAGATTCACCACTTCCGGCACGTCGATGCCGGTGTCGAGCATATCCACCGAAATGGCGAGATGCGGCATTCTTTCTCTATTTGAAAAGTTGTCGATGATGCTCTGGGCGTAGTCGGTCGCGTGGGTGATGACGCGCGCGAATTGGCCTTTGAGATGCGGATAGTTGGCATCGAATCGCTCGGCAATGAAATTTGCATGCGCCTGATTCTTGGCGAACAAAATCGTTTTGCCGAGCCGGTCGCCGCCCGCCACCGCCAGGCCGCGCGTCATGAGATGTGCCAACACTTTGTCAACCGTGTCTTTGTTGAACAGCCAGTTGTTGACCGACTCGGGCTCCACGCGCTCGGGCACGCCATCTTCTTCGTCCCACTCCAATGCGTCCCACTGTTCTTTCTCCTCTTCGGAAAGCTCGTCGTAATTGATGCCCTCGCGCTGGAACTTGAGCGGCACCGACACCGATTTGGGCGGGACCAGAAATTTGTCTTTCACCGCCTCTTCAAGCGAGTAAGCATCCGTGGGCACTCGATTTTCAAGATCAAACAGGCTGTACGTGTTGCGATCAACTTCGTCTTTGGGCGTTGCCGTCAGGCCTACCAGCAACGAATCAAAGTAGTCGAAGATGGCTTTGTATTTCTGAAATACGGAGCGGTGCGCTTCGTCGACAATCACCAAATCGAAATGGCCGACGCCGAAGCGCCGCTGGCCGTCGCGAGTTTCGTCGATCAGCCCCATCATGGTCGGATAGGTGGAGACAAAGACTCTGCCTTCCGTATCTTTCTCGGTGACCAGATTCACTGGCGCGGCGTCCGGCAAATGTCTTTTGAACGCATTCACCGCTTGATTCACCAACGCCACACGGTCGGCCAGAAAGAGGACGCGCTTGACCCAGTTGCAGCGCATGAGCAGATCACAAAGCGCAATCACCGTGCGGGTTTTGCCCGCGCCGGTGGCCATCACCAACAAGGCCTTGCGATCGTGGTCACGCTCAAACGCTTCGGCAATGCGGCGAATGCCGCGTTCCTGATAGTAACGGCCGGCAATCTGCGTGTTGATCTCCGCCTGGGCCAAAGGCTTGCGACTGTCGCGGCGTTGGATGAGCAATTCCAGCTCGGCTTTCTT
>JABWAN010000954.1 GCA_013361015.1 Candidatus Zhuqueibacterota bacterium
GGCCCGACGACGAAGGTGCGGGTGGTCTCGGACACCCGTCCTTCTAGCGCGGGGTGGGGTTGCGCCGCCAGCGGGGCCGCCGACCCTGGCGCAGATCCTCTCGGGCGGCTTCGATGTCCTCGCGCGGGAACCACACGACGATCACGTTGACGGCGAGGATGAAGTTGAAGGCCGCGTAGTCGAGGTACATGCACTGCGGGAACGCCCGCGCGCCCACCACGAGGGCGAAGCCGGCGATGGCGCTCGGGAGGAACTTGCGCTCGAGCCAGAGCGCCAGCATGCCGATGCCCGTCGCCCACAGCGGGGGGAACGTGGCGTGGACCTCGCGCGGCGAGAGCCCTCCGAGCAGCCCGCCGACCTCGAGCCCGATCTGGCTCAGCAGGATGAACAGCACCGTCGCGCCGAGGCGCCGGTTGACGAGCGTCTTGCCCATCGACTCGCGGGCCCACGCCCCGAGCCCGAGCGCGACGACGAGGAACAGCGCCGTGACGCCGATGGTCGAGGCGTGGGTGGCCACGTGCTGCTTGAAGTGCAGCCAGATCGGCCCGGCCACCCACAGGGTGCCGAGGATCGCCATCAGGAAGACGCGGGTGCGGCGACCCACGGTGACGTCGTGGTCCTCTTGCAGCTTCGCGAGCTTCTTGCGCGCCTCGTCAGCCTTTTTGTGATCGGGGTATTTGCTCACCACGCGATTGTAATATTCCGCAGCCTTCTTCGGGTCCTGCAATTTTTCTTCGCAAAGAGTGGCGGCTTTGATGAGCGTTTCCGGCGCCTTTTCGTCCTGCGGGTAGACTTCGGCGATCTGCGCGTAATACTCCGCCGCCTTGCTGAAGTCACCGGTTTTGTCTTTATGCAGATTCGCAGCTTTCTCTAAAGCTTCGCTACCGCGTTGATCGTCTTGGTGCTTCGCAACGATCTCATCATAAGCGGCCAGTGCGGCGGGATAATCTTTCAACTCATTGGCATTGATTGTAGCAATGGCGAAGAGCGCAGGCACAACTTTGTCGCTGGCCGGATAGGTATCCACGAGCTTGCGATACTCCACGAGCGCACCGCGAGCGTCTTTGGTCTTCTCCTTTTTGATCTCACCCAGCATAAATTGCGCGGCCGAGGCATACTCACTTTGCGGGTGCGCGGTGGTGACTTGTGCCAATACCTCGAGCGCGGCCTTGTGATCGCCCAGCTCTTTGGAGAGAATCACTCCGCGCGCATAACGTGCGTAAGGCAGCAAGGCGCTCTCCGGATAGAGATAATCAATGCGGAAATAACTAAGCGCGGCTTCGCGCGGCTTCTCCGCTTTCGCATACGCATCTGCACTCCACCTCGCGACCGTATCCAAGCGCGCATCGGTGGCGTGTTTCGTCGCGAACTCGGCGGCTTGCTTTACGATTTCTAGTTGCAGCTTGGGGCTTTCAAGGCTCACCAACGTTGCGAGATAATTGTAATGACCCTGCGTCGCGCTATCCGGGTGCGCGGCGCTCGTAAGCTGCGTGGACCATTTCTCCGTTTGCTTCTTGTAGGGATCTTCTTCCATCAAAATTTTGCGCGCCGCAGTGTTGCTTTCTTGCTGCCACTTGCTTTGCGGATACAGAAACACGGTTTTGAGAAAAGCCGCAAGCGCAAGATGCTTCTCGCCTTTTTCTTCATAAACCTTGGCCATGAGAAATTGCGCTTCGGAAGCTTGTGCGGCTTCCGGATTCAGCGTGAGAAAGTGCTGTAATTCGCCGAGCAAGAATTCACTCACATTTTTGTCATGGCGATTGTAGGTCTCGCGCAAAAAAGCGAGATGCTTCTCGGCGTTATCTTGGGCCTGCGTGCCGCCGGCAAATACGAACACCGCCGCGAGCGCAATCATGAATCGGCGAGGATCTAGGGTGATCATGTGATTCTCCTGAAAAATGCGTTCTCCGCAAGCGGCGTTCACATTGCAAACTATTTATCGTCAGTATTGTTGCCGCTCACTAAAAGTTTTGAACCTTCAAAATCTACACCATTGGTACTCAGCACCCGCACAGAGAGAGTCCATAATAAACACTCTGCACGTGAGCCTGTCGGACAAGTACTTGCCGCACGGACGGTATACTTGCGCGAGATCGCCCAACTTCAACAGCGCACAGGGTCATTTGACACATGCCCTACCAAAAAAAATCCCGATCACGCTTCAAACGGGTCGGGATTTTTGCAAGCGTGGCTCTGGCAGCGATCTTTATTCCAGCGTCAAGCGCCCTTTCTGCAAAATGTCGCGCCCATCAATGATGATCGTCGGATTGACCACGATGCCCCGCACCAAAACTTCTGCAGGCCGCGCGGGCGTGGACCGGCGCCCGAAACCCAAATGCACGGTGCCGAGCACTTTCTCATCTTCCAATTCCGACTGGCCGAGTTTGGCGTTTTCGTTCAGGCCCAAACCGATTTCCACGCAATGCCGGCCGGCGCTCGGCTTCGCTGCGCCTTCGGGGCTTTCCGAGGAAGTCCACGTCGAGCGCAAACGCCGGCGCAGCACGTTGGAATTTTTTCCGCCTTTGATGAAAACGATCTTGCCTTCAGCAATGCGCAATTGAATTGGCTGCGAGCTGAAACTGCGTTCGCCCGCAATGCCGTTCAATATCATCTCCCCCGAAACGGAACTGGCCTGTGTCGAGGAAAACGCGCGACCGCATGGCAGACTTGCGCAAAACATCTCGTTCTCCAATGGCACGACCTCGGCGTGACCACGGCGTTGCGCAATCGAAAGCTCAAGCTCAAGGCCGGACTCGTGACGCAAAGTTAAGTTGCGCCCGATCGTGAGAATATCCGCGAGTTTACGGCA
>JABWAN010000955.1 GCA_013361015.1 Candidatus Zhuqueibacterota bacterium
AAATGGAAGGCATTCCCGGCGTCGTGGATTTGGCGGTCGAGCTACAAGTTGACGTGCCGCAAGTACGCATCAAAGCCAACCGTCGCGCCATGGCGACTTACGGCGTCACGGTCGGTGAGCTGGCCGAAGCCATTGACGTCGCATTCAACGGTGAAGTCGCCTCGCAAATTTTGGAAGGCCAGCAGAGTTACAATTTGGTGGTGCGCTTCAACGAAGCGAATCGCGGCAACATCGAGCGCATACGCAACGCCTTGTTCGATACGCCGGTCGGGCCGAAGGTGCCGCTCAGCCAGCTCGCCGAAGTGGTTTACGAAAAAGGCCCGAACACCATCAGCCGTGAAAATGTGCAGCGCAAAATCGTCGTACAAGCCAACGTTTCCGGCCGCGACTTGCGCGGCGTGATTGATGACATTCAAGTGCGGTTGGACAAAAACGTTTCTATGCCACAAGGCTACTATGTCGAATTTGGCGGCCAATTCGAGAGCGAGCAAGCCGCCACGCGACTCTTGACGCTGCTCAGTATCGTTTCCATCGCCGCGATTTTTCTGATTCTTTATCTCGAGTTCGGCGCATTCCGCCCGGCGTTGTTCATCATGGTCAATCTGCCGCTCGCGCTTATTGGCGGCATCTGGGCGGTGTTCTTCACCAGCGGCATCATCAGCGTCGCTTCGCTCGTCGGTTTCATCACCCTTTTTGGCATCGCCACGCGCAACGGCATTCTGATGATCGAGCACTATCACCATCTGCTTGCCGAGGGAAAGTCTTTCCGCGACGCCATTGTGCAAGGCTCGTTGGAAAGATTGAATCCAATTCTCATGACCGCGCTCGCAGCGGGACTCGGCTTGATTCCATTGGCCCTCGGCGGCGGCGAACCCGGCAAAGAAATTCAAACGCCGATGGCTATTGTCATTCTTGGCGGATTGTTATCTTCGACCGCGCTGAATATGATCGTGGTGCCGAGTTTGTTTTATAAGTTTGGGAAGAGGGTACAGTAATGCGCGGCGCTTCGGAAAGATTGCGTCCCGTATTGATGACCGCGCTCGTCGCGATGCTCGGCTTCATCCCGATGGCGCTCTCGCACGGAACTGGTGCAGAGGTGCAGCGCCCGCTCGCCGCTGTCGTCATCGGCGGCTTGGTGACTTCGACGCTGTTGACGCTGTTCATTTTGCCGGTGGTGTATCAGTGGATGGAAACGCGCGGGAAGCAAGGTGAACTCAAAAGCATTTTGATCATCTTTGGTATGATTTTGATCTGGTCAAATCAATACCGAAGTGTTCCTTAAGTGCGCGGCTGCACTCTTCCTGATCTCTCAACATCATCTCCTGCCGCTGGCCGTTGGCGGTGATTATCAGCCGCATGTCGCTCAACGTCACCCGTCCTTCCGGCGTCGCTCGCGAGCAAATCCGTTTCTGCATGAAATGCGAGGCCGGCGAAGTTTGGTGGTATCGGCACATGCCGGCGAAATCGGCAAGCCGGTGCGGCTGCAGCGTGAAGTGGTATTGCGGCCCCCACTCTTGCTCTGGCAAACGCCGCAGCATGTTCCAATGCTCGCCGGAATTGCTTAATCGGTAGGCGATGCCCTGTTGCAGTTGTTCGTTGCGCTCATCCAGCCGCAGCGGCTCACGAAACGAATCGCCAAAGCCGACATCTGCCAGCCAGCGCTCTTCATCAAGCTGCACCAACAACGTCAAGTGATCGAACTCCGGGCCGAACTCACCGTTGTCCATTACCCCGCCGGAGAGCAGTTTCACCTCAAAACCAAGTACGCGCAGAAGGGCAGCAAACAAACCGTTTAGCTCGTAGCAGAAGCCCCCACGGCGTTGTCGCACGATCTTGTCGTACAACGCCCTTTCTTCCAAAACAATCGGACGGCCGAGAGGGATGTCGAGATTCTCGAAGGGCACGGCCAACAGATGCGCTTGGTGCAGCGCCCGCAATGTCGCGATTGTTCGTGTGCGTGGCCCATCGTAGTTGAGACGTTGCAGATAAGCCTCGATGTTCATCATTTATTCCTGGTATTTGCCGCAAGGTAAGCAATATTTTGTGAAACTCGTTTTCATGTTGCACGAGTAGCAGCAATCTGTTATGCCGGCAAGACATCGACACAAAACCAAATTCAAGTTAAACACTCGAGCTTTTGGTGAAAGCCAATTGCAACAATATAAAACAAAAAGGGCGACCAGCATTGGTCGCCCTTTTATTAAAACGAACAGCCGGCGCTCAGTATTTCAGCACCTCCTGCGCGGCTTGATAAATATCTTCTTCGCTGATCAACGTCGCGGCCTCGAGAATGCGGCTGAAGCCGATGGGCGTGTCTTTGGTGCACACGCGCCGCGGCGGCGCATCGAGAAATGTGAAGCATTCCTCGCTGACGCTCGCCAGCACCTCGCCGCCAAAACCGCCGGTTTTGTGATCTTCACTGGCAACGATGACGCGATTGGTTTTCTGCACCGAAGCGCGCACCGTTTCCATGTCATACGGCACCAGCGAACGCAGATCCACGACTTCCGCGTCATAGCCTTCTTCCGCCAGTCTTTCCGCGGCTTTCAGCGACCAATGCACGGCATTGCCGTAAGTGACGATGGTCAAATCCTTGCCCGGCCGGCGAATGCGCGCCTTACCGAAGGGCACAAAATGATTCGGTCCGGTTTTGGATGCTTGCGCCATCGGGTGATTGTAGAGAAACTTCGGCTCGAACATAATCGTCACCCCGCGCGAGCGCATCGAGGTGCGCAGCAAGCCCGCGGCATCGTCTGCAAACGCGGGCATGATGATGCGAAAGCCCGGAAAATTCGCAAACACGCCTTCC
>JABWAN010000956.1 GCA_013361015.1 Candidatus Zhuqueibacterota bacterium
AAAAGAACCATTTTTCTTATGCATATGCAGCATCCCATAAGAACGGATTGAGTTACTTGGGAGATAGAAAAAAATTCTAGCTCACTCTTGCTCATGAGGATTGGCGAAAGTTAGATAGATTGTAAAATGAAGGCAGCCATGTACCCGATTATCCCCAACCTCACTAACATGGCGGAGAAGGATGGCGACTCTGACGTGCTCACATGAGCACTGCGAGGAACAAGAAAGGTCACTCGTCATTTCCTAACGACTGAGTGCAAAATTTTGTGCTGCACGAAACTGGTGTGGCGGGACTATGGATTTTTGTGCAGTCGATGATAGGCTTATAATAAGATTTTTTTCCAGAAAGTCAACAACTTCTTTCTGCGACTCATCCCATCAGCTTGCGAAACTGCGCTTGCGCTTCAACTTTCAGCGGCGTGTTGACTTTCGCGCCCATGACGGCTTCGAAGTGGGTGGTCGCACGATCGGTCTGGCCCATGCGCATGAGCGCAACGGCGAGATAATAATGTCCCAGCAAATTCGCACGGTTTGCCTTGACGGCGCGCTCCAAATGCGTGAGTGCTTCCGTAAGCTGATTGAGCTTCACCAAGTTTTTGCCCCACAGCGCGAGCATGATGGAATCAGCTTTGCCTAACTCGTGCGCTTGCGCCAGTGCTTGCGCCGCGGCTTCCGCGCGATCCAACAAGTCATACGCCACACCGAGCTGTTTGAAATAAAGCCCCTTTGAAGGCTTCAGCTTACTGGCTTGCTGAAAGGCGTCTGCCGCGCGTTCCGGCGCGCCGGCGCGCAATAACGCCGCGCCCATCATGGCCCACACTTGATCGTCTTCGACCTTCTTGTCGAGATAACGCTGATAATAGGCCGCGGCCTTTTTGAAATCCGAATATAAAAAGGCTTTGTAGCCTTCCGCATACAAGCTTTCCAAATCCGCTTGCGGCACCGCGGTTTCAGCGGTGGTGATGATCGCGCGCTTGGCATGATTCGAGAGCGCGCCGGTCTTATCCAGCTCAATCACCTTGCGATAATTCAAATTGGCGTTTTCGGTGTCGCCGAGGAGAGAGTGAATTTTTGCAAGGCCGAAATAGGCGCGCACCTCGTTGGGCGCAAGCTCGATGGCGCGCTGGAAGCTGGTGATACCCTCGGTGTATTTCTTCAGAATGCTGTACACCGCGCCGAGATTCAGATGCGCCAGCGCATTGCGGGAATTGAAATACGTGCTCTCGCGCAAATGCGACTCTGCTTCCGCGAACTTTCGCATCTTGAGCAGAATGGTACCGAGAATCAAATGCGCGCGATGATAGATCGGGCAGATGTGAATCGCTTGCGAAAGATTCTCCACCGCTTCTTTGTAGTTCTTCCCTTCAAAACAAGCCAGGCCCAAATTGAAATAATAATCCGGATCGCTGGAATTGAGCGCGATGGCTTGCGACCATTTGGTGATGGCTTTCGGAAAATCTTTTTGGCGCGCAAATGCCAGGGCTTCATGATGATGCTGCTCGGCTTGCGGATTCGTCGCACCCGAAACCCATTTCAGCTCCACTTTGTTGTCGACGACGCGCACGTCTAATTTGCCGTTGCTGCCGTAGCGGCGCTTGAGATAGTTGGCGATGGTAACCGGATCGTTGTTGCCAGACAACAAATCGTTAATCTCTTGATCGAAGTAGCGGACATCGTTAAGAGAAATGGTGGCCAAAATTGCTTTGGGGGTCGACTGAGGGGTCATGGGATTACAACTTGGCGAGATTCCTGTGATGAATATTACGTCGATCGAAAATTGTAAATTGCAGATTTGAAATTAAAAAAACCGCAATTTACAATTTAAAATGCTTTTGCTTTGGTGCGCCAGGGGGGACTTGAACCCTCAGCCTTTGGCTCCGGAGGCCAACGCTCTGTCCAGTTGAGCTACTGGCGCAAAGTGAAACGCTCTGCGGCGAAAACGGTATTGCGCATCAACATAATGATCGTCATCGGTCCCACGCCGCCCGGAACCGGTGTGATCGCCGCGGCTTTGTGCCGCACCGCCTCGAAATCTACGTCGCCCACCAAGCGATACCCTTTGCTGCTCGCAGCATCATCGCTGCGATTGATGCCGACATCTATAACAACCGCGCCGTCCTTTACCATCTCCGCGGTCACAAATTTCGGGCGACCGATCGCTGCGATAAGCACGTCCGCGCGCTTTGTGTGCTGCGATAAATCTTGCGTGGCGGAATGGCAAACCGTAACCGTGGCGTTCGCCGCATTATTCTTTTGCAGAAAAAGCAACGCAAGCGGAAGTCCCACAATCGGACTGCGACCTAAAATCACGACGTGTTTGCCCTGTACTGGGGAGCCGCTGCGGACGAGCAGTTCTTGTATACCCGCCGGCGTACACGGCACAAAGGCCTCTTCGCCTAATTGCAGTCGCCCACGACTGAATGGATGAAAACCATCTACATCTTTTTCCGGCGCAACATGCTCGAACACACGCTGTTCATCAATATGTTTCGGCAGCGGCGCTTGCACCAAGATGCCATGAATGTGCGGGTCGTGATTGAGCCGCGCGAGCAACTCCAACAACTCGGTTTCAGAAGTCTGTTCCGCGCGGCGATGCACTTGTGAGAGCAAACCGAGCGTCTCGCACATCTTCGCTTTCGCATTCACATAAACTGCGGAAGCCGGATCATCACCCACAAGCACGACTGCCAAACCGGGCGTTACACCTTTATTTTGCAAGAACGTGATTCTTTGCAGCAATTCCAACTTTATTTCTTCGGCGATCTTCTTGCCGTCGATGATGCGCGCAGCCATACAGCTTT
>JABWAN010000957.1 GCA_013361015.1 Candidatus Zhuqueibacterota bacterium
CGGCGCCGGCACGGATGCCGTGGGCCGCGCCTTCAGCGGACTTGCGGTGATGATCGACAATCCGGTTTTTAATAAAGCGAACGGCTACCTCATCTTCCACAACTCGCAGAGCAATCCGAAATCGCTGCGGCTTTACGAAATCAAAAACGGTGTGCCCGGCGCAAGCCCGATCGACAATATCGTGCCTTCCGCTTCCGATCCGCAAGGCGGAGACGTTTTTCAAGTGGAGATAGCGAGCGACGCGCAAGGCCACAAATTTACGGTGACTATTAACGGCGCGCTGGACGGCATTCTGCGTGATAGTGAACGTTTGCAGGGCAACCTCTCCGAGCTTTATGCCGGCGTGCAAATCAACGGCAATACTTCTAACGCCGTCGATGATTTCTTCGCAACTACTGCCGCCGACTTGGTGGAACCGGATGAAATCACCGATCTGAAATTCCTCTCGGCCACGTCCTCAACTGCAACCTTGGAGTTTACGGCCACCGGCGACGACGGCAAAATCGGTGCGGCCTCGCGTTATGATGTGCGCTATTCCACCGGCCCGATCAATGGCAGCAACTTCAACAGCGCCAATCCGGCGAACATTACCAAAGCCCCCAACGTCGCGGGCACCAAAGAGCAAGTTACCGTGTCGGGCCTCGACGGCGGCGTGGAATATTTCTTTGCGATTAAAGTGCTGGACGAAGTTGGCAACGCTTCCAAGCTTTCAAACGTGGTGAGCGGCGCCACGGCTTTGCTCGCCACGAAGAAAGACGATTTCAACCGCACCGGTCCGAGCTTGGGAAAAGATTGGGCCGCGGGTCCGGACATGAAGATCGTGAGCAACACGGTGCAGAACACGGGCAACGGCCTGCAAGCCGCGGTGCTCAAAACCCGGCGGAATGCGCAGGAAGTTTCGATCATGTGGGGGCCGGAGGTGAATGGCGACGGTGCGCGCGCCGGCGGCGTTCTTTTGATGGCGAGTGATTCCATCGCCAATCCCAGCGGCTATTTGATCAAGCGCCTGTTCCGCAATAACCGCGAAGAGGTGGCTTTGTATAATATCGTGGACGGCACACTGGGCGATGAGATCGACGCCGGGCCTTCACTTTTGCAGGCCACGCCGGACGACAGCTCGATCATTACGGTGATCTATGATATTCAAGACGGCTTCAACGCTTTCAACATTTTTGTGGACGGCCAGATCGATCGCATTCTCTCGGATACGCAAAAGCGCCAATCCGGCAAGTATGCGGGTTTCATGCTGGAGGCCGGCGGCCCGGCCAATGCCATTGAATATTTTAGTTTGGCCGCGCCGATCAAACCTGCGGCAAAGCTGAGCAAGATTTCCGGTGACAATCAAGTGGGGCAAGTCAATCAAGCCTTGCCGGAGCCGTTGGTGGTAAAACTGCTCGATGATGACAACAACCCGGTGGTGGGCAAGCCGGTGAATTTCGAAGTCACCCCTGCAGGCAATGCCACGGTCGATGTTCCGCCCGCGGCCGACGGCGGCATTCGCGCAGAGGCGGAAGCGGGCACGGTGCAAGCGCCGATGGAGATTCGGAACGACGCCGAGGCTTCGCGCGGCAAGTACGTGCTCTATCCCAATATCAGCGGCCCGGATGCGAGTGTGAAACTCAAGTTCAAAATCACGAAAGCGGGAGACTACTACATTTGGACGCGCAGCCGCAAGAACGTTTTGCCTTCCGGCGAATGGTTTGTGAAAGTGGACGGCGGACCGCAATTCACTTATCTCGTGTTCGATGGCGAAGTGCGGAACTTTTGGGACTGGGATCGCATGAAGAACGTGTCGCAAGGCACGGATACATTCACCTTCAGCGCGGGCGAACATACCGTCGAATTCATTGCGAAGCGCGTGGATACGTGGTTGGATAAAATTCTTGTCATCACGAACCCGAATTTTGTGCCGAATGGTTTGGAGGACCCGGGCTTCACGACGGACGGCGAAGGCTTTTCGAGCGCGCAGATTGTTTTCGGCGCCACCGCGGGGCAGATCACAGTTTCCGCGTCGCACGCGAGTCTCGCGCCGGTTTCATTCAAAGCGAATGCAAGCGGCGGCCCGGCCACGGGGATGCAATTGACTTCGGGCAACAATCAAAGCGGGGCCGCGGGGCAAGCGCTTGCGCAACCTTTTGTGATCACCGTGCGTGATGCTGCGAACAACGTGGTTGCCGGTCAAAAAGTGAGCTGGGTGCTTACCGCGGGCGATGGCATCCTTTCGAACTATACGAGCACGACCGGCATTGATGGCAAAGCTTCGGCGACGCTTACGCTCGGCGTGTCGCAAGCGGTGAATAAAGTCGAGGCGCGCAGCTTGAAGCAAGATGGCAGCGCTCTGGGTTCCCCGATCGTGTTCACGGCCAACGCCACGAGCGGCTTGCCGAAGAATCTCGGGTTGGTAAGCGGAAATAATCAAACTGCGGCCGTGCGTGCGAACGTACCGAATGACGTGGTGGTGCGCGTGACGGATGCGGGCAGCAATGCGGTTGCACGTGTGCCGCTCGAAATCAACGTGCTGCGCGGCGGCGGCGCAGTAGCTGCGGAAGCCAACGTCGGCAATCGTGGTTTTGAAAGCACGACGAACGGCAGCTTCCCTTCGAATTGGGATGCGGAAAACAGCGCGGGCGCGAGTGAAGCGAAAACCAGCACGAACGCACCGCACGGCGGCGCGCGCAGCTTGGAAATAAATTCCGGCCGCACCGCGGAAGTGGGCGTGAGCCAGGCGATCGACTATGCTGCGAACACGAACTATGTGCTCTCGTTTTGGGCCAAGGTGATGAGCGGCACGGCGCG
>JABWAN010000958.1 GCA_013361015.1 Candidatus Zhuqueibacterota bacterium
AGTTGGATTGTACCGTTACTGAATGCAAAACTATTCAAAGCAAAACTATTTCCGGCAAAACGATTACACGGTAGAGACGTGCCGCCGGCACGTCTCTACGGAATCTCATAATCAAACGTCATTTCATGCTGCTGCGCATGCCCAGTGGCATAACTGCCTTCGCCGCGCAAACCGCGCAACTCGCCGGTGCCGGAATTGGACATGACTTTCAAACTCGACTTCGCCATGCCGCCTTCGAATACGCCTTTATCTTCCAACACAAAACTGCCGGAGCGCGCGCCGAGCTTGCCAACGACGCGCTCATAGCCGAAATAATTCGCAGAGCCGTCGGCGTTGTAGATCATCAAATACTCCAGCGTGCCTTCGCCTTCAAGCTCACCGTGATAAACTTTGCTCACGCTCGCACGCATCAGCTTGGGCGCGCCTTCAAGCTCGTTGAAGGGGTTCTCTTTCCAGTTTTTGATTTCGAATGTGGCGGTAGCGCGGGTTTTCATTTCCTCTTCTCACAAAATGCGTTTAAGAATCTGTAACGCCACTTCAAGCTTCGACAGCAACGGCAGCTTCTCAATATTCCCCTTTGCATCCAGTATCGCAACTTGATTGGTGTCCGTCCCGAAGCCTGCGCCCGTATCGCGAGGATTGTTTACGACAATGAAGTCCAAATTCTTGCGGCGCAGTTTGCTGCGTGCGTTTTCGATTTCGTCGAAAGTTTCGACCGCGAAGCCGACATGTATGGCCTTCGTCTTGCGCTGGCCAAGCGCATACAAAATATCTTCGGTCGATTCCAATTCGAGTGTGAGCTTGCCGGGCAACTTTTTTATTTTTTCAGAAGACACAGAAGCCGGGCGATAATCCGAAACTGCGGCAGACATCACGAGAATGTCGGTGCCTTCGTAATGCGCCATCGCGGCTTTGTACATGTCCGCAGCAGACACGACGGGCACCCTTTGAACTTTATATGGCGCGGGAAGATTCGTGGGGCCATGCACGAGCACGACTTTTTCCGCGCCAAGCGCAACGGCTGCCTCCGACAAAGCAAAACCCATCTTGCCGCTGGATGGGTTTGTCAACATGCGCACGGGATCGAAGTATTCTTCGGTTCGGCCCGCGGTGATCAGAATTTTTTTCCCTTTGAGCGGCTGCTCGCCCTGCAAAGCCGCGAGGAGCGCTGACAAAACCCATTCGAGGCGCGCGAGTCGCCCCCACCCTTCGCCTTCGGAACTCGTAGCGAGCGGGCCCTGCTCGGGTTCGACGATACGATAGCCCGCTTCACGCAGCAGAGTCACGTTGCGTTGCACGAGGCGATCTTCCCACATGGCGGAGTTCATCGCGGGGCAAATCACAATTGGCACCCGCGCCGCGCGAATCGTGACGCTCACGGGTTCATCGGCAAACCCGTGAGCAATGCGCGCAATCGTGTTCGCCGTTGCCGGGCACACGACGATCACCTCCGCCCAGCGTGCCCATTTGATGTGTTCGATCTCCGCGTTTTCACTCAATGCGAACGCATCGGTCAACACGGGATGCTCACTGAGCGCCGCGAAGGTGAGCGGTGCAACGAACTCGCGCGCGCCGGGAGTCATCATTACGCGAACATTCGCGCCTTTGCGCCGCAATTCGCGCAGCAGCTCGCAGCTTTTGTAGGCTGCAATGCCTCCGCTAATCGCCAAAACAATTTTTTTGCCGTCGAATATCAATCAACTCACGCTTTCCAAACTAGCCCATCCCTCTCGAGGGTAGAGACGAGTCGGCGACTTGTCTCTTAACGGTCTTCTTCCGTTTTTTCCGCGTAATGGAAATCGAGCTTGCCAGTCAACATCTCTTCGAGCGAAATCGTCGTCGGCTTGGGCATGCGGATGTATTTCACCGGAGTGGCTTGACGCTCTTCACGGCTCTCTTCACTCTCGGAATCCAGATCGTCCGAAGAAGAATTTTCCAAAGAGCTGTCGTAACCGATTTCCTGCTCGATAAAGCGTTTTTGATCGTCGTTGATTTGCCGCGCGCGCTTCGCCACCACGACGATGGCTTCATAAACGTTCGCTGCGTGTTTTTCTAGTTCTTCCAGTGGAACAGTACTAACCATGACACCTCCAGATTGTGTCCGTTTTTATTGGGACAACGTTCGTCGTAGCGCCTTGAGTATTTCTCTCAAATTGGAACTACAAACCTATTTGTTTACGATGCTGATCTATGATGCGCATGACCTCTTGCACGGTCTGCTCGAGGTCGTGGTTTTCCAATACAAAGTCATAGTGCTTGGCCATTTCCATTTCTCGGGCGGCTCCTTGCAAGCGCACGTCAATCTCTTCCGGCTTGTCGGTATTGCGACCGGCAAGGCGCTCGCGCAAGGAGGTGATCGAAGGCGGTTGTATGAAGATCAACAGCGCGCGATCGCCCATTTGTTCCTTGACGTTCAGCCCCCCCTGCACATCCAAATCCATCAACACGATTTGGCCTTCCGCCATCCATTCCTCCACGGCCGTGCGCAGTGTACCGTAATGATTGCCGTGTACCAGCGCATGCTCCAGAAATTCACCGGCCGCCGCTTTTTTTTGAAATTCTTCCAAGCCGAGAAAGAAATAGTCGTGACTGTGTTTTTCGCCGTTGCGCGGCGCGCGCGTGGTCGCAGAGACCGAGTAGCGAAACACGGAATCTCCACTCGCCATTATCCGCTTTAGAATCGAGGTTTTCCCGCCGCCCGAGGGCGCAGAAAGTACGACCATAAAACCAGGCGTGACCGGCTGCCCGTTGTTGCTGTGTCGTTGCTGTGCACACATGGGT
>JABWAN010000959.1 GCA_013361015.1 Candidatus Zhuqueibacterota bacterium
CTGCTTTTCATGCAAACACTTTGGACACAGGTTTCCACCGATCAGCGCAGATAGAATCAGTGCGAATCCGCTTTGATCAGTGTCCAAGGATTTTGGTTACAGGTCTTTTACGTTGTGTCTTTTAAAATGAAATACCGTCGCCTCGCCTCATTCAAAACGACCGAAGCCTTCCGTGCTTATTTGAAAGAGCTTCGCATCGACTTGCCCTTCGAAGCGCAATTGCAAAACGGGCCGTACTCGCCTATGGCGCAACCGTGCGTGTTACGCAGCGGCCGCAAAATCGGCAATCGCTTTTGTATTCTTCCAATGGAAGGTTGGGACGGTACTCGTGACGGCCGGCCGACTGCGCACACGGCCCGGCGCTGGCAACGCTTCGGAATGAGCGGCGCAAAACTGATTTGGGGCGGCGAGGCGGTCGCCGTTCGCCACGAGGGCCGCGCGAATCCGAATCAACTTTTGATCAATGAAAAGAACCTGCGCGCGCTCGCCGAATTGCGCGAGGCGCTGATTAAATCTCATGAAGAGCATTTCGCAAGCAGCGGTGACTTGCTTGTAGGCTTGCAGTTAACGCACTCCGGCCGCTTTTGCAAACCCAATCGCAATGATCGAATGGAGCCGCACCTTCTCTATCATCATCCTATTCTCGAGCGCAAATTCGGCGTGCCCGCCTTGCATCCACTCATGAGTGATGCTGACATTGCGCAGCTCGTCGGGGATTTTGTGCATGCCGCCAAGCTCGCACAGTGTGCAGGCTTTGCGTTTGTCGATATCAAACACTGTCATGGTTATCTCGGCCACGAATTTCTCAGCGCCGTCGCTCGGCCCGGTGGATATGGCGGCAGCTTCGAAAATCGTACGCGCTTCTTGCGCGAGATTGTTGCAGGCATTCGCGCCGAAGCGCCGGGGCTGGAAATTGCGGTACGCGTGAGTGCCTTCGATTTCGTGCCGTTTCGCGCCGGCGCAAGCGGCGAGGGCGAGGCGGAAAACTTGGAAGGGGAGAGTTATCACTTCGGCTTTGGCGCAGATCCAAGCGGTTTGCGCATTGATCTCACTGAGCCGCACGCGTTTCTCGCTTTGCTGGCCGCGCTCGAAATTCAACTCGTGTGCATTACCGCGGGAAGTCCCTACTACAATCCTCATATTCAACGGCCTGCGTGGTTTCCGCCTGCGGATGGTTATTTGCCGCCGGAAGATCCGCTTGTGGGCGTCGCGCGGCAAATCGCTGTGACCGCGCAACTCAAAGAGCATCGGCCGGAGTTGCTTTTCGTCGGCTCGGGTTACACCTATTTACAGGAATGGCTCCCGCACGTCGCGCAGGCTGTGTTGTGCACTGGCAAAGCGGATTTCGTGGGCTTGGGGAGAATGGTATTGTCATATCCCGAATTGCCCGCGGACGTGCTCGCCGGCAAACCACTGCAACGCAGGCGCATTTGCCGCACGTTCAGTGATTGCACGACCGCACCGCGCAACGGACTGATTTCGGGTTGCTATCCTTTGGATGACTATTACAAAACCAAACCGGAAGCAACGACGCTCGCACAACTGAAGCTCCGCAAGAATGCTTTTTAGAAATTCGTTTCTGCGAGGTTGCATTTTCACCGAGGACGCATTACGCACAATCGCCTCTTTGATTTTTCTTCTTTTTTGATCATCTTCCTTTATTGTTCTAAGAAGCATCCCAAAGCCTGGCATTGCCATTCCTCGTCTCGTGCGCGAAAACCGGAATGACAACCAAAGCGTTTGGGATTTAGCCTGAGTTGGATCTCTTCATATCACAAAGGAGCATTACCGTTATGTCCACCACCCATCGAACCAGTGTGGGGATTTATATTGATGAAGCCAATATTCGCAGCAACGGCGGCTATGGTATGCAATACGATGTGCTGCGCGAGTTTGTGTGCCACGACGGCGCGGAGCCGGTGCGGCTGAATGTGTATGCCACGTTTGATCCCCGGCGCGCGCACGAGGATCAGTTATACAACGTCAAAACCAACCGCTTTTTTGCGATGCTGCGCAACATGGGATACAAGGTCATCATTAAGAATTATAAATGGTACACCGACGAAGAAGGGAAGTCTTACGCCAAAGCCAATGCGGATTTGGACATGGCCGTGGACGCGCTGTTGCAATCGGAAAATTTGGAGCGCGTGGTGATGTGCACGGGCGACGGTGATTTCGTGCAAGTCGTGCGCGCGTTGCAGAACAAAGGCTGCCGCGTGGAAATTTTGGCTTTTGATAACGTCTCCTCCGATCTTCGTCGCGAAGCAGACGTGTTCTTCTCCGGCTATTTGATTCCGAAATTGCTGCCGACGCGTTCCATCTTCGGGCCGGGGCTGATCAAAGAGTGGGGCGAAGAAGGCTCGCGTGTGCGCGGCGTGTGCTATGCTTACAAGCACGAAGGCAAATACGGCTTTCTACGCTTTCTCAAAA
This sequence comes from Candidatus Zhuqueibacterota bacterium, assembly GCA_013361015.1. GTDB lineage: Bacteria > Zhuqueibacterota > Zhuqueibacteria > Zhuqueibacterales > Zhuqueibacteraceae > JABWAN01. Next base: position 2,431 of record JABWAN010000959.1, read on the forward strand.
ATCTGTCCGGCAATTTGTGGATTACGGACACGCGCCATCCGCAGTCACCCTACGTCGCGGTCTATTTTTATGAATCCGAGCTGCCGCGCGAAGTCAGCCCCATGGAGTTGCCCGACCACGAGTTGATTTTTGAATTCGACTTGCACGTGCAGGAGATCAACAAAGAAAAGAAACTGCAAGCGCGGAATATGCAAGTCGTCAGCGCGGTGGATTACTGGCACCCAACACTCCAACACTCCAACACTTCAACACTCCACTACTCTATCAATCCAAGCAACGCGACATGCCCGGCCAATCCGTTCGTCTCCTCAAAATCTTCATCGCCTCGCCCGGCGATGTGAAGCTCGAG
>JABWAN010000960.1 GCA_013361015.1 Candidatus Zhuqueibacterota bacterium
AGAAAAGCGGGAGGAATTGAAATATGAAAAATACCGAAAATACTGCCTAGCTTGGCGCGTTCTTACCAGCGCGGCTTGCGATTCCCGTAGCCCCCGCGATCCTCCCGGGGCGGGCGGTCACGCCAATTGCCACGATCGTCACGTGGACGGTCTTGCCAGCCGCCGCGATCTTCCCGAGGCGGGCGGTCGCGCCAATCGCCACGATCGTCGCGTCGGCGATCATCACGACGGCGATGCGGGCGCGCTTCATTCACCAGCACGGCCTGCCCGCATACTTCTTTGCCATTCATTTCCTTCAACGCGATGAGGGCTTCCATTTTCACCGGGATTTCAAGAAACGCATATCCTAAAGGTTCTCCGGTAATGCGGTCCTTCACGATCGTGATATTGGTCACGTCCGCATAGATATTGAACGCTTCCCACAGATCGTCTTCCGTTGTGCTTTTGGCGAGATTGCCAACATAGAGATTCATACCACCATCTCCCTTTTGGGTTAGTAGTTCTTAGGCCAACCCCCTTGAATGCTTCTGAGGGTTCGTCTATTCTCGTTCGACGCTTCACGCTGCCGCTTTCCTCGGCGAAAGTCAAAACGAGGCCGTGATTGAGTCAACTAAACAAACCGCGAATATCTTCCACCGTCAACTGCTTGAACAAACCGGCATCCGTCGAAATCAAATCTGCAATCAATGCTTTCTTGCGTTCTTGCAGTTGTAGAATTTTTTCCTCCACCGAATCGCGCACGATCATCTTATAGGCGAAGACATGTTTGTTCTGGCCAATGCGATGCGTGCGATCGATGGCTTGCGCTTCCGCGGCCGGATTCCACCACGGATCATAAATGATGACGTAATCCGCGGCAGTCAAGTTCAAACCGAAGCCGCCGGCTTTGAGGCTGATCAAGAATACCTTCGCATGGGGATCGGTTTGGAATTGCTCCACCGGCGTTTTGCGGTCGCGCGTATGGCCGTCGAGGTATTTATACGGTATGTGATGGCTGTCGAGCTGCCGTGCAATGAGACGCAACATGCGCACGAACTGCGAGAACACCAGTACTTTGTGATTCTCCGCCACGATCTCGCGCAGCATTCCCCAAAACGCTTCAAACTTGCCGGACTCGGGGGCCGCATCTGTATCCACCAAATGCGGGTGGCAGCAAATCTGCCGCAAGCGCGTGAGGCCTTCGAGCACGTACATGCGCGACTTGTCCAAACCGCTGAGGTTGATTTGCTGCAATACGTGCGCGCGGTAGTAGTCCCGCCAATGGTCATACAACTTGCGTTGCTCTTTCAGCATTTTGCAATAAAAAAGATTCTCGCTCTTCTCCGGCAAATCGCGCTCCACTTCGCTTTTGGTGCGGCGCAGAATGAACGGAAAGATCATCTTGCGCAGCATGTGCGCGCTGGCTTCATCGCGGTCACGCTCGATGGGCTTCGTAAAAGTCTCGTTGAAGTAGTGCAAGCTACCCAACAAGCCCGGATTGAGAAAATTGAATTGGCTCCACAATTCGGTTGTGTTGTTTTCCACCGGGGTGCCGGTAAGCGCGAGCCGATGTTCCGCCTGCAACAGGCGCGCGGCTTTCGCAGTTTGTGAGGCCGGATTTTTGATGTGCTGCGATTCGTCGAGAATGAGATAATGAAACTTTGCGTCTTTTAGGAACTCCAGATCGCGGCGCAAGAGACCGTAACTCGTCAACACCACGTCACAATTTTCAAAATCGGGATCGCGCCGCCGCGCAAGGCCGGTGTGCGCGACGATTTTTAAGTCCGGCGTGAAGCGTTTAAACTCATTTTCCCAATTGAAAATCACGGAAGTGGGGCACACGATCAAGCTCGGCAAATTGGCGCCGAGTTTTTTTTCATTCTGCAACAGCGCGAGCGTTTGCACGGTTTTGCCCAAGCCCATGTCGTCGGCCAAACACCCGCCGAAACGGAACTCTTTCAAAAAATAAAACCAATCCAACCCGCGGCTTTGATAGGGCCGCAACTTGCCCTGAAAGTTTTCCGGCAGCGGCACCGCGGGAATGCCGTTGAAGTTTTGCATACGCGCCAGGCATTCGCGAAAGCCGTGGTCGGCTTGTTTCACTGCCAGCGCGTTGAACAGCATGTCGATCAGCGTGACGTGATGACGCGAAACCTTCACGTTGTCCTCCGCGAGTTCGCCGAGATTGAGCAAGTGCACCAATTGTTGCTGCCATTCATCGGGAATAATGCCGGTGCTGCCGTCGCTCAAGTGCACGTGTTTCGAGCCTTGCAAAAGCGCCTTGCGCAGCTCTTTCAACGAGAGCGCGATATCATCGAAATGCACGAGCAGGTGGCAATCGAACCAATCAATATTGGATTTGACCGACAAGCTCAGCTTGGGTTGGGCACGGTTGACGCGAAAGCGCTGCAAACGATCCTCGCCGTGCACCTCGAAGCCTTGTGCGGTCAGCGCTGGTAATTCGCGCAACAGCCAGTCGATCACGTTCAAGTCGCGCAGCACAAACTCACCCGAGGTGTTTTGTTTTGCGCCCGTGGCCAGCAATTGTTCGCGCGCCTGGCTTTCAGCGAGCAGGTCGCGGCGCACGCGAATGAACTCGACGCCCTCGCGATGCTGCACCTGTTCCTGGCCGAGCAGCAGGTTTTGATCTGCCGGCAGGCACGCCAGCGCTTTGCCGCCGTACACGAAGGCGAGCCGCAACACCAGCGCTTCTTCTTGCTCGAAAATCTCAATCTGCTTGCTGCTGAAGCTGGTGAGCAACGGTAATTGGTTTTGCTCGGGCAGCACGAGGTAG
>JABWAN010000961.1 GCA_013361015.1 Candidatus Zhuqueibacterota bacterium
GAAAAGCCAGAACGGGCAAAGGCAACGCGCCCCAGAAGGAATTTTATTTCCGAGGGAATACCAACGCAAGCGCCGATATAAATCCACGGCTACGTTTTTTGAACGCTCTGCGGACCGCGCATCAGACGCGCAGGTAAAGTGACGAGCGCCCATAACGATTCCAACACACCTTCCACAACGATACCCACGATCCGAAACGGGAGTAAAAGCAACCACACGATGGGATACAGGATCAACGCCAGCAAAGCCAGCGGCCAGCACAGAATAAGCAGAATGCACCACAGCAAAAATTTTATCATGTCTTGCCTCTTGTAAATGAACGGTGAAATTACTCTCCGTCTTGAAACCTTGCTCGTCTCCCGGCTATTTTGTGTCCGTCCGAAAATGTATGAGTGGTGCGCGTGGATTGGCATTAGGTCGCCGCAGCTTCCCGGCGATGGCGGTCGATCCAATAGGCCCATGGCACGAGCAGCCAGAGTGTCAACGAAGCAACTGCAATCGCGGTTTCGTTGGGCGGAGGCGGACTGAAAATATTTGCCAGCCAAATGACGCCGAGAAAAATGATGAGCGCCCAGAAGGCATATTGTCCAACGCGATCACGGGCAGTGGTTGCGCGCATATAAAGAACGATGCCGGCGACGAACATCGCCAACTCAACGATCACCGTGGCCGCGAAATAATTCCACAAGCCGAAGCCGACCCGCGTTTCTCCGCCCGGAAAAAGTGGCAGGTCGGGGCGATGCGTGAGCGCATCGAGAACCCAGTGGCTCAACACGCAAGCACCAACGAGCACGGCCTCGCGCGCGGTGCGGCGCAGCAAAAAGTAGATGAACCCAATACCGCAAGCCCACGCGAGCACCGCGAGCAAGCTATGTGAAATGGGATAGTCATAGAAGTCGAGCGGTGTGAAAGCGGTGTTGCCAGGATCGATGCGCACATGCTCAAAACCGAGAAGCAAAAGAATCGGCCAGAGCAAATCGATAAATTGCGACGCGAAAATGGCGGTGCCCAAGGAGACTTTGGGCGCCGCTTTCTTTGCAGCCAAAGCGACGGCGAAATGGCCGATGAACATGCGAGGTTCCTTGGTTTAGTTACAGCCACAATACGTCACAAATCTTGAGAGGTTGCCGGCGTTCGCTCGTACAACCTGCTGCGGCAACACGCGGCGATAGGTTTCATCTGTTTCTAGCTTTGCTTCTATTCACCATACCGAACATGATAAAGACCACGCCTAAACCGGCGAGACCGTAAATTTCGAGCTCCGCGCCAAGGCCGATGCAGACCACGCCCAACACGATGAGCGCGCGATCATCCAAAAGGCGATGAAGTTTAGTCATGAGCGCCTCCACAATAGTGAAACTGCTGGCTATGAGGAGAAGATGAATTCTGCTTTATCGTCGTACGAAGCAGGCGTTCTCAAGTGCCCTTTAAATCTTCGGAACGCAGCGGCAGACGCCGAATGCGTTTGCCGGTTGCAGCAAAGATGGCATTGCACAGCGCCGGCGCGACCGGCGGCAAGCCCGGCTCGCCGATGCCGCCCTGTGCAGCCGTGCTGGGAAGAATGTGAACTTCGACGATGGGCATGTCTGCAAACGTGAGCACGGGATAGTCATCAAAATTCGACTGCTGCACGCGGCCGTTCGCAATCGTGATCTCGCCTTGCAACGCCGCGCTCAAACCCATGGCGATGGCGCCTTCCACTTGCGCGGCGATGAGATCGGGATGGACGATGGGGCCGCAATCGAGCGCACAGACGAACTTGTGCACGCGCACGCGGCGCGCGTCTTCCACCGACACTTCGGCGACTTCAGCGACATAGCTGCCGAAACAAGCATGACACGCGAGGCCTCGCCCTCTTCCCGGCGCTATCGGTTTATGCCATCCGGCTTTCTCCGCCACCAGCTCGAGCACACCGCGCAAACGCGAATCTTCCGGCAGGAGGCGTCGCCGCAACGTGTAAGGATCGAATCCGAGGGCCACGGCAATCTCATCAAAAAAGCATTCATTAACAAAAGCGTTCTGCGTGTTATAAACCGAACGCCACCAACCGATCGGCACCGCGGTGCTGGCCATCACATATTCGACGCGCAGGTTGGGAATTTGATACGGCAATTGCGCCGCGCCGTCCACCGCATCGGGCCGGCGTTGATCTTCCTGGCCGCCGAACAATTGCGCTGAAATCGAAGGCGCAACGATACGATGGCGCCATGCGGCAATGTGGCCGTTGCGATCAATGCCCGCAGACAAATGATGATGGCTCGCGGGCCGATAGAAATCATGCTGCATGTCTTCTTCCCGCGACCAGAGCAATTGCACCGGCTCGCGCACGGTCTTCGCAATCTGCGCGGCTTCGACTGCAAAGTCGGTCATCGAGCGGCGGCCAAAGGCGCCACCCGAGAGGGTGGTGTGCACCGCAACTTTTTCCTGCGGGATTCCGAGCGTGCGCGCGACCTCGCTTTGTGCCCACTGCGGTGCTTGCGTCGGCGCCCAAATTTCCGCGCCTTCGGGCAGCACGCGCGCCACACAATTCATCGGCTCCATCGGCGCGTGCGCAAGAAAAGGCACCTCGTAAATCGCCTCGAGCTGGCGCACGGCTCCGGCCAATGCCGCCGTGGCTTCGCCTTCTTCACGCACGACGACGCCTGCACTCGCGCTCTTCTCTTCAAACATTTTGTGAATGCTCGCACTGCTCAAGCCGGCATGCGCGCCCTCTTCCCAATTAATCGTCAACGCCGCGCTGCCTTGCAAAGCCGCGTAGGTGGAATTTG
>JABWAN010000962.1 GCA_013361015.1 Candidatus Zhuqueibacterota bacterium
GGACCTTCATAAAATCTCAACAGCAGAGTATGGGTTTTGTGTCGCCCGCCTTCGAATTGATACGTCTCTGCTTGCGCATTGTCCGGCTCGAAGCCGGTCGTGGCAACGTTGCTCGGCCACTTGCCCTCTGCGGGCCATAGATGCATTTGCAAACGATTCTTTTGCCAGGAGATTTTTTTCGGAGCATTTTGCCAGAAATGTTGCACCGCCGCGACCAGCCCGTTGTTGCCGTCGTGCACTTCCAGCCAGCCGCGTGCCCGCGCGCCGGACTTGAGCAGCGCGCCGTTTTTTGAGATGCGATATGAAAAATTTTGGGCTTCGCTAAGATTCGTCTCGACGTGGTTTTGATATAGCTCCCACAACTCATCGTTAAATGCGCGTGAAAAACCTTCTGTCGTGACTTTTTTGGCAGTGTCCGCGAGCGCGAAATTTAAGTTGAGCGCGAGCGATTGAAAATAGAGCCACTGCTTGCCGGCAAATTTTAATTCGGTCCAATAGCCATAGACGCCATTATTTTCCAGCGTGAAATCAAGCGTGAGATAATCTTGCTCGGCGTAGAAATGATAGCGCAGCGTGTAGGTGAGAAAAGGAAAGGGCTGGTGCAAACGTGAAAAACTCGTGGAATCGTTAATCGTAGTCAGATAGGAGCCGGCGGCGTTTTTGAAAGCGCCGCGCACGAGTATGGTTGCGACTTGCGGTCCGCGCTTTTCAATCTTGATCTCGTGCGGCAACGCCAAACCGGTGAAGTAATTCACGCCATTCGCATCCTGCAATGTGAAGGCATTCTCCGGCGAGGCTTGCAACAGGGTGCGGCCGTTGCATTGCAATTGTTCGAACAGCGTACCGCGCTTCTTGCTGATCGTCGCGGAGAGCTTGCCGGTTGCAATGCGAATCGCCGAGGCCGTTTCGCTAATCTGCAAACTCGCGGACGGAGACTCCGGTTCGGCCTCGGTGGTGAGCACGATTTGATCCGTGCTATTGCGCGAGGGATCGAGCGGAAATTCTGCGAGCAGCCATTTGATCGGCTTGCCGCTCTCTGCCACTGTTCCTTGCCAGCGCGACAGCACCGTGAATTGCGCGGCTAAACGCTGGCCTTGTTTTGCGAGTGGGAAATTTCCACCTGCAGCGGCGAATAGCAATTGCCCGCCTTCATCCACGATCGCCAATCTTTCTGTGTTCAAAATTCCGGCAGCTTCCGGTAAAGGAATGCTCGCTTTGACAAAGAACACGCCGTGTGTGGTCGTGGGCACACGGGTTATTTGAATCGGCACGCGGCCAAGATTTTGCGCCCAGAGGGATGAAACGAATACGGCAAGAACGGCGGCAATCCACGAACTCTTTTTTACCATAACAGAAGTTGCACCTTCCTGGTGAAATCTAATTCATCGTCTTTTCTCACAAACTCGCGGCGGCCTCGCGGAGATAGCGTTTGGGATTCGTGAGCAAACCGGGATAAGAAAGTCTGATCACAAGCAAAAAAATCACCGCGGCTATGGCCGCTTGACACGCAAGGAACAAGAATGCAGATGAAAAAACTGCACCGCCCCAACGCGCGAACGCGAGTTGCACTGCGACCTGCAAAGCCAGTAGCAGCGCTTGCGCTTTGAATTCGGCAAAGAATGTGCGCACAGAATAGTTCAGCACTTTGGCCATGGCAACCAAGCGAACCAATTCACACCACGGATAAATAAGCAACCAGGCATAAGCCACGCCGGCAATGCCATACGATGTGCCGAAATAAAATCCCAATGGCAGCAACGCAACGCACAAAATATTCGTGGCGAGATTTTTTTCGGGATGATTGAGCGCATTCAGAGCTTGCGGCACGAGAATCGTGGCCAAGCGCAAGCCGCCGACGAGGCACAATACCTGAAAAGGCAGAACTGCTTCCCGCCATTTTTCCGTAAGCACCAAGTCGAAGATGAGCTTTGCATTCACGGCCATAAACACGAACAGCGGAATCGCCAGGTTCGCCGTGAGGCGCGTCATTTTGAAAAAGTAGTTTTCAAATTGTGCGGCGTTGTGTTGGAGCTGCGCCAGCGCGGAATAGAACACCGGGTTCAAAGCCATGTTGACTTTTTGCACGGGCAGATGCGCCAATTGATACGCCATATTGTAAATGCCCGTGAGCTTCTCGCCGAGCAAGCGCCCGATGATCATCGTATCCGCGTTGTTGAAGAGATAGCCGACCATGAACGTGCCGCTCAGTTTGCCGCCGAAATGGAGCAGAGGCCGAATCTCGCCGAGGTGCATGTGCCAGCGCGGCCGCCAGGGGCAGTACCAAAACGTGGCCATTGTGCTCACGGCTTGTTGTGCGAGTGCCGCAGCCACGAGCGTCCACACGCCAAAGCCCATTTGCGCAAGCGCGAGGGTGAGCGCCGCCGCTGCCAGCGCCGCAATGGTTTCGATGCGCGCGCGCAGATCGAATTGCATCTTTTTCACCAGCAAATTGGCCGGCACCGAACGCAATCCACCTAAAACAAAATTCCCGGCGAGTACGCTGATGATCTCCACGAGCTTGGGATTGCGATAAAAGCCGGCAACCACGGGAGCAAGCGCCAGCGTGATCGCACTGAACCCCCCACTCAATGCGAGAATAAACCAAAACACGCTGGAGAGTTTGCGCTCATCAAGTTCGCCCTCGCGCACGAGGGCCTGCCCCAGCCCGAGATCATTAAAGAGATTGAAGAACACAATGAGCAAACCGGCCACACCCATGAGGCCATAATCACTCGGCGACAACAAGCGCGCGACGTAAAGCGTCAC
>JABWAN010000963.1 GCA_013361015.1 Candidatus Zhuqueibacterota bacterium
CGCGAACGGCGCGGGCGGCAGCGCATTGGTGGGAAAGCCCGAGGGCATCCAGACGCTCAGATCGTAGCTGGTACCGCCCGAGGTGTTGTTGGACTTCTTGCACTCGGCGACGTTGCCAGCGCGCAGCGGTTCATTCTTCAAAATTAATGTTGAGAAGAAAGAACGTGCGCAACTTTGAGGTGGCGGCGCAATTTTCACCTATGACGAGCCTAACAATTTGGATGCACTTGTTGATTCAGATTCGCCGGAAGAGGCGTGGGTGATGGGTTATGTGTGGGAGATAATCTGTTGTAGACCTTCTTGGCGCTTCCGGCAAACCAGAATTAACGCGTTACTCTGGTCGCCTCCATAAGGTCTGTACACTTGGCGAGCGTATTTCGAAAACAGCCCATAGTATTCCTTCGCCCACAATCGTGGTCAAGGTGGGCGGTGCGGGCAGTGGTCATATTGAGGAAGAATGGATGCATAAGATTTCACATTTGGTAAATTTTAATGGCTAATTTAGTAATACCGGAAACTTTGTCAAGAGTAGTTTTGTGTCGCAAAGAAGTGCGGGCCGATCGCCCACCAAAGTCTTTGCGAACGAGACTTTTTCTTGCGGAAAATAAAGAGCAAGCGCCGGTGCTTGCTTGCAGCCGAGCGCACCTCAAAGAATCATCTCGGTGCGCGTGGTCTCCTTCCAAATGACTGTCTTCGATGAAATCGCCCTCACGATTTCGGGTGACGTTGCGAAGATGGATAAAATTGATTCTTTCTGCAAAAGTTCCGGCCATATCAACTAGATCATTTTCACAGCCGGCGCCGAGTGAGCCGGTGCAAAACGTTATTCCATTCGCGTGTGAAACGCTGGCCTTCATAATCTGTTCTAGGTCTGATTTGTTGCGAACGACTCGGGGCAAACCGAGCAGCGGCCAGGGTGGATCATCTGGGTGGGTGACCAGTAGCACGCGCGCCTCTTCAGCAACCGGAGCGATTTCTTTGATGAATACGCTCAAGTTTTCGCGCAACTCGGTCTCGCCGATGTCATCGTATTCACGCAAAGCCGTGCGCAGCTCGTCCAAAGTAAAAGCCTCGAGTGAACCGGGAAGGCCCAGCAACACGGCTTGCTCGAGTTTCTCTTTCCGGCTTTCGCTCAGGCCTGCGAAATACTGCCGGGCTGTTGAATTTGACCGGTGCTGTAATTGTCTTCTGCATGCGACCGCTGCAATATGAACATATCAAAAGCCGCGCATGCTTTTGTTTCAAACTTCGTGGTGATCGAGCCATCTTTGCATTCCACCTCGAGATCGGTGCGCGACCAATCAAGGCTCGGCATGAAGTTGTAGCACGCGATGTCGACGCCGCATTGGCCCAAGTTTCGTATCGATGCAGCATAGTTTTCGAGATGGCGCCGATAGTTGCCTTTTCTCTTCTTTATGTCTTCATGCACCGGAACACTCTTCGCCACCGACCACGTCAGTCCCTCGGTAGCAATGATCTCTTTTCTCTTCAGGATTTCTTCGACCGGCCAAATCTCACCAGCGGGGATCTGATGCAACGCCGTCACAATTCCGGTAGCGCCGGTTTGTTTGATTTCTTTAAGAGCAATGGGATCCGCCGGGCCGAACCACCGCCACGTTTGTTCAAGTGCCATTGGTCAGAGTCCTGTGGTGTCGAAGTTCAGATTTGAATCAAATACCGCGTCATCGAACACGACGTGCTTTTGCTTTCTTAGATTTACAATGCCGCTTAATGGCGAATGCTTTGTGAGTATGAAACGGCTGCGATATCCCGGCTTGATTTGCCCGAATTTTTCTTTGTATCTCAAGCGCTGTGAGCCATTCCCAGTTGCAGCATTGATCACCGCTATCGCTGAGAGTCCGGCGCGCTCCATCAATTCCAATTCATCAAGTAAACCCAAGCCATGCATCACCCCGTAAGAGCCGGCGTCGCTGCCCGCAATGATTTGCACGCCCATTGCATGCGCCTTCACCAAGCTTGTGGCGTGCTGATCAAGAATCTTTTGCAGATTCGAGATGATCCTTTCATCCCAGCCCAGGCGTGCGGCGTATTCGATTTGCTTTTGCACCGGCGCAATTGTGGGTACCCAAGCGATTTGCCGATCACGCATTCTCGCCAATTGATCGGCGCGAATGAAGAATCCATGCTCGACCGAATCGACGCTGCCCTCGATCACACTCTCGATTCCCTCCTCACCTGAAGCATGCGCAAAAGCCTGCTTGTGAAATGCTTTCGCCGCGCGTACCAACTCCGTTACTTCGTGAGTGGTCATTTGCGGCTCTTTTACAACCCGGCCTTCTTTGAAATCGATGATGTCCGTTGCGATCAACTTGATACGTTCAGCGCCCGCTTGTATTCGGGATTCGACGCATGCTTTAGGAGAGCCATGATTTTCGAGAGGTTCTGCCATGAACCCACCATATCGCCCCTTGTGATGAATCGCCGCGCCCGGGCTATCGACGTAAGGCATGAGCGGTTTGTCTTCGCGCGCATAAAGCTTGCTAAGCGCCAACCCGACGCCGTGCTTGTCGCCGGCATCTCGAATCGCGATAATGCCAATCCGAACCAATTTCTCCAAGCGCTGGCGTGCAACGCTTAACAACTCTTGCGGAGTTTGCTTTAGGTATGTGTTTCGTTTTTTAAACTCCAATTCCCCACCTTCGAGAAACAAATGTGCATGCGCTTCGATCAAGCCGGGCAGCAGCGTGTAATCGTGCAATTCCACGTCCGGTTGATTTTGCCCGGGATTCAACAAGGCT
>JABWAN010000964.1 GCA_013361015.1 Candidatus Zhuqueibacterota bacterium
GAGCACCTCCGGCACCTCCAGCCAGTGCTCGTAGAGCTGGCTCGGCAGTTCGACGAAGTCGCGCGCCACCGATGTTCCGGAAATGAAGGCATAGGTCAGGTCGGAGAGCATCTGGTGCAGCGCATGGCCGAATTCGTGAAAGAGCGTGCGCGCGTCGTCCCACGAGAGCAGCGCCGCTTCTCCCTCGGCCGGCCTGGCGAAGTTGCAGACGTTCACCACGATCGGCCGTTGCTCTCCACCGAGCTTTCGCTGCTCGCGCATGGTCGAACACCAGGCGCCGGAACGCTTCGAGGGGCGCGCGAAGTAGTCGCCGAGGAAGACCGCGATGTGGCGCCCGTCCCGCGTCACCTCCCAGGCGCGCACCGCGTCGATATCGGCACCGGCCACGCCGTTGACATATTCCACGCGGCTATCCGCATTAACATCACCCACAGCTACGCTTTGCGCGTGATTCTGCCACGCCCATTGCTCTTTGAAAAGAGGGTCGTTTGAAATTCCAGTGCGAAGGTCTTCGGCGGGGTAAATAAAATTCGGCTGCGCGAATGCAATACCGTCGAGTTGATGAAATTCATTCGCAGCTTGCAAGCCCTCGCTGCCGGCGCGGGCACGCAATAGAAAAACCTGCTCAGCAATTTTGCCAATGATCGTAGCCTCGTGCGCTGCTGCCAGTTGTGCGAAGTCATTTTCATGAAGAGCAGATTCAATACGCACGATGAATTCATCTGTCACCAATTGCCGCACATGGCCGGAGAGCAACACCGGCGCGGCGAAAACGATTTCCTCACGCTGTGCCAACTCTGTCATGAGCGCGTGCACATTTACCGGGCCGGACAATTTTACCAAATGCACGCCTTGCGAAGAGGAGTTTTTCACGCTTGCGCCAAAACGTGAAAGCGTTTGCTGCAAAACGCGAGACTGCGCCGAATTGCTGGAAGAGAATTTTGTCGTCGTTGTGGCCACTTTCGTTTTTATGCTCAACCATTGCGGTGCAACGGGCAGGGAGATACGCGTTTCGAAGTAATAATAATGGGCGTGTGTCTGTCCGATACTTGGCGAGAACAGCGCTTGTGAGAATATTGGCGTGCACAGTGTGAGCAGGCCCCCAACGCCCCAAAGCACACGACGAAACAGTCTAGTATTGGACTTCGACATGGCGCAGATCACTTTCACTAAAAAAGGTGAGAAGACATCGCAACGACTTCATGTCGAAGAAAATCCGGCGCGCGATACACGGAAAGCCGGTATGCACCGAAACTGGCATGCCTGCGATTCGGTGGGAGATAACCCGTCCAATGGGTGAGAATAATGTGCGAGGTGTTCGTCCGGTCTAACGTAGCGTCCGTGGGGCGCCCTTCGAATGATTCATATGATTCATCACGAAACATTCATTCTCATGTGCGCGACGTGACCACTTCCTGTGAAACCGGTTTAAGCTTCGTGCTGGCGAGATTTACAGCACTCATTGCGATTCCGTGTTGGAACGGACGGAGTCAATAAGAACAAAAAGCAGTCCAAAAATAAAAACGCCCTGGAAGCCCAGGGCGAAAGTACGATTGTAGGTTTCTACTTACGGGTTGAGCGCATCGGCTTTTATGAACGGAGTGGGTACCTCAGCAGCGTGGACGCAGAGAAGCGCGCGCAGAGAATGATTGCACCTGCATCGGATTTCCGCAACTCGAACGGGCCGCAAGGCCCAGGTTCCGGCGTTTCCAAAACCAACGGCAACTCAGGCATGATGATTGGGCAACAGCACCAGCCAATCGATTTCCCAGATGTCGATATGCACGCGGCGGTGCTGGCTGGTTTCATCAACAAGCCATAGTCGATTCGGGCCGATCGGCTTGCCGATGATCAACTTGTCATCATCGCACACGATCTCGAACTTATTGGCCCAAAGATATTGGCGCGAGGTCACGACGTTGGCGATGTTCTTCAAACGCACGATGTGGCTCAAAAAAACGCGGTAAACGCCAAGGCCCGTGCGAAAGCGCAATTCAACATCAGCGATCAAGGCCGTGATTTCCGAGCCGTCATACAGCCTCGCGCGGAAAGTCAACAAACCAGTTGGAGCACGATTGCGGATCGCGGGAAAGAAGTCGAGTAACATGGCTATCTCCTTTGGGGTAAATAACGTTTGTTGACACCGACCTAGTGAATTTGACGCTCTAATCGCACAAAGCATTAGCTGGCTTGCTTTGCATTATTAAAGTGCTCAAACTCTGGAAAGTTCGGAGTGCAATATATGAATTCTGCTTGGCGGGTGGTGGCGGGTGGAGGGAATTGTCACAATTCCAGCGCATGGAGGCGATGGAGCAACTCTTGATATTCGAGGGTCATGAAATCCAATGTTTGCCCTGAACAAGCGTCGCCCCTCGCGCGCAGGCCGCCTTGTGAAGTTTCGCTAGCCTCGTGACCATAGAGGAGGGTTGGTGGAATGTATAGAAATTTGCTTTTGCCGTCCGCCTGTGCCGGTAAAAAAGCACTTTGGGTAAATTTCACTTTCCCCAATTTCTTGTTGATGGAAGAAAACTTTTCCGTAGGCCGGGTGTTGTCAGGTGGCACTTGTTTGCCCTGCCAGAAATGAAACAGTGTCATCAACTCGGGAGACGGCAAAGTATAGAAGCACAGCAGTACAGCTAATGTATTCTTAATTCCAGGGAGATAGTTGTTCGCAACGAAGTGCGGAGTTTCACTCGCCTTTTCTATCTGGCGCCAACACTGTTGAATCACTTCTTCACCGGAAGAGAATTCCGCGCTT
>JABWAN010000965.1 GCA_013361015.1 Candidatus Zhuqueibacterota bacterium
CTCTTCTTCGTCTTCCTCTTTACGGGTAATATTGCTGAACATGCGCTTGAGCATGTCCGAGTACGTGCGCACCGGCCCGAGTTCATCGCGGCTCAGCATGGAATTTTGATGCAAGCCTTCGAGCACGAACTCCATGCCGACCGCCAATTGCACGGCCGTCATTTCCTTTGCACCGGGCAAAAACTGCAACGTCACTTCTTTCAGGCCCTCCACGCGTTGCAACGCGTGCACGTATTCCGAAGCAGACATCACGTCCGCAAGGTCGACTTTGCGGTCATTCTTGAACCATGCAGTGACTTTGCGATAGTGATTCTCCCCTTTCTTCATGCTGGCCAGCGGGTCGGGAAAGTAACTCAGAAAAATCGTTTTGATGGCCTTGCCTAACAGGCCCTTCGCCACGTTGGCGACTCCCTCCTGCTCGCCCTCGTAAACCAACTCGATTTTTCCGGTGACCGCGGAGAGCGCCGCGAACAAATCACAAACGCGCGGCATCAACTCCGTCTCGCCCGTCAGGCACAAACGCCGCTCGGCGTTGCTCACCAGGTTTTCGAGAAACGTGATGGTGAGACGGGTAGAAACGCCGCTTTTTTGATCGACAAACTCGCTGCGCCGCGCTTCCACTGCAGTTTGCTCAATGATTTGCCGCAGAAAGTAAAGTATCTTCGGCGGCATGCCGTCGCGTTTGATCCATGCCTCTTGCGCGGTGATCTGCATGCCGACCTCAAGCGTGCGCGGATAGTGGGTATGAATCTGCGAGCCGATGCGGTCCTTCAGCGGCGTGATGAGATTACCGCGGTTGGTGTAATCTTCGGGATTCGCGGAATACACGATCATGATGTCGAGCGGAATACGAATCGGGAAGCCGCGAATCTGAATGTCTTTTTCCTGCATGACATCGAACAGGCCCACCTGAATGCGCGGCTGCAAATCCGGCAGTTCGTTGATCGCGAAGATGCCGCGATTCGTGCGCGGAATAATGCCGAAATGAATCACGCCTTCGTGCGCGTAGTGCAAGCGTTGCGATGCCGCTTTAATGGGATCAATGTCGCCAATCAAATCCGCGATGGTCACGTCCGGCGTTGCGAGTTTTTCGCCATAACGGCGGTCGCGGCCGATCCATTCGATTTCTGCGTTGTCGCCAAACTCATGGAGCAAATCCACGCCGTATTTTGAAGCCGGCGCAAAGGGATTGTCGTTAATCTCGCTGCCCTTGAGAATCGGAACAACTTCGTCGAGCAAGTCGGTCAATGCGCGCAAGATGCGGCTCTTGGCTTGGCCGCGCAATCCCAGCAGAATGATGTCGTGCCGGGAAAGAATAGCGTTGCAGAGATCGGGGATAACAGTCTCGTCATAACCGATGATGCCCGAAAAAATCGGTTCCTTACTACGTAGCTTCTTTACTAGGTTTTTGCGGACTTCGTCTTTGACGGAGAGAACTTTGTACTCGGAAGCGCGAAGCTGGCCGACGGTACGGAGGTTGAGGAGTTTGGTCATGCTTATCCAAAAGTTTTAGAAAATTTCAATGTGATTATGAGCAGTTTTCAATTGAACGAAAAGACATTTGCATCTCAAACTTATCAAGGTCATTCGCAGGAATCTTCTCTAGTGTTCGGGCACTCTTCGCACAGAGATTGATCGAAGTGTGCGGGAAGCGTTCATACAGAATGACATGACAACAGCAGTCGATTCACCTCACATTCCTCTTCCGGTTCCGAATATAATCCACGAACACGTACTCGCCCAATTTGTTCAAGGAAGAAAAATACGCGCGACCGCGATTGGCTTGCGTCATGTCGTTCACGAATTGCACGAGCCAGGGGTCGCGTGCGATCATGAACGTTGTGATGGTGATCTTCTCGCGGCGGCACATCACGGCCTCGTCCAATGTTTTGTTCACGATCTTGCGATCCAAGCCAAAAGGATTTTTGTAAATCCGCCCGTATTCGAAAATGGCGGAAGGCTTGCCGTCGGTGATCATAAACACCTGTTTGCTGACATTGCGTTTGCGCTTTAAAATTTGCCGCGCGAGCTGCAGGCCGGCTTTGGTGTTCGTGTGAAACGGACCGACGGTCACGAACGGAATGTCTCCGACTTTTACTTCCACGGCGTCATCGCCGAAAAGCACGACGTGCAAACTGTCTTTCGGATACTTCGTGAGAATCAATTCCGAAAGCGCGAGCGCGACGTTCTTCGCGGGCGTGATACGATCTTCGCCGTAGAGCACCATGCTGTGACTCACGTCGATCATGAGCACAGTTGCGCATGTCGTCAAGTGCTCAGTCTCATACACTTCCAAATCATCTTCGGTGATGTTGATGCGCTCAATGCCGTCGCGCTTAATGGCATTATTGAGAGTGGAAGTAAAATCAAGATTGGTGGGAGAATCCCCAAAGCGATAGGCTTTCGTCTCGGAAAGCCTTTCAATGCCTTCCCCTGATTGCGGGAGGTTGTGCTGTCCGCTCAGCGGACTCTTACGGAGCGAAGAGAAAATTTGATTCAATGAGTCCTGCCGGATGCGTTTCCCGCCTTTTTGCGTAAGGCGAAATTGACGGTCGATCTCCTCGATGTAACCTTGTTGTTTGAGCCACTCGATGAAATCACCCAGGCCCTGGCCCGGTTCGTTATCAAATAAACGGTGGCGCTGATCTAGTTGTGTCAACCACTGCAGCGCTTGCCCGACATCGCCGTCGCTTTGCACCAATAATTGGCTAAAGAGGCGCATTAGGTCGTCAAAAGTGAGGCGGCCTTTGCCCTGCT
>JABWAN010000966.1 GCA_013361015.1 Candidatus Zhuqueibacterota bacterium
GCACGCGCTTGCCAGGCGCCGCGCCATTGCTGAATAAGGCTGTGCTCTGCCATCGACCAATTACCCGGCGGCCACTTCTTGTTTTCTTCCGATAAAACTCC
Source organism: Candidatus Zhuqueibacterota bacterium (assembly GCA_013361015.1). Classification (GTDB taxonomy): domain Bacteria; phylum Zhuqueibacterota; class Zhuqueibacteria; order Zhuqueibacterales; family Zhuqueibacteraceae; genus JABWAN01. The sequence goes on from JABWAN010000966.1 coordinate 102, forward strand.
TGCAAGGTGCACGGCCAGTTTCTCCACTTGCTCCCAATGATCCGCGAGCACCAATATTGCTTGCGGGGAGAGGCAACCTTTGCCGTCGAACATGGCATAATCATAAACTAGCTTGCGCAGCGTGGGTAATTTGACTTGCGCTGCATGCACAATCGCCGCGCTGAAACGATCACCGAAGGCCATCAAACTCTCGCTGCTCTCTGTTTGCAATTTCGCCATCGTATCATCATCTCCAAACGCGACGACTTGCGGCGCAGCAGCAAGCACTGCTTGCGTGGCTCCCGTATTTTCACGCGGCCATGACAAGGCCACCAAACGCGACGCAACTTCGGCATCATGCCGCGCGAGCGACTCCAACAATGCGGGCGTCATATGCGGCTCGCTGCTCGCGCTTTTAATGAGCGCCGGAATGCCCAACAAAGAGAACTGCACGAGCGGTTGCAGCGCCACGCCGGGAACATTGCCCGCAGCAATGATGAATGCGAGCGGCGGATACTTCACGCGCGCGGCGTCGTCTGCGCGCGTTTCATGGACTTCCGCGAGCCAATCGCGCAGCGTTTCTTCTTCGATCACCCGAAAATGATTGGCAATGCTTTCGCGCAACACCGGCAAGCTCATGCGCGTGTTCGTTTCAAGCTGCGCGAGCACTTCCTCTGCCTCGGGGAATTTCCACTTCTCCCATTCACGTGCCACCGCATGCCACGCTTTCACCGCACGTTGCCGCCACTGCCTCGAGTCTTTGCCAAAACCGATGGCCGGTTGTCGGAGCGTTTGCACCAGGCGCGATAAATCTTCCGCGCGCGGTGAGCTGTAGTCAACCTTCGCTTGCGCGAGTGTTGAGGGCACAAAGTAACTTTTCATAGTCGGTTCATATTTTTTAAAACTGTCTTCCTGAAAGGAACTCCCCTCGCACTTGCGACACGCTCTAGTGCATGGCGCCATTCCAAGCACGAGGGAAGATTCTTACAGAATAACCAGACGAAAGAGATTTGTTACTTTATCATCTCCGTAAGCAACGAACACCCGCGCAGTTCCGCGTCGCTCGCGCGGCCGAGGAGTTCGATGCGATCCTGCCAGGCGCGGCCAAGGTCTTCGGTTTGAATCGCCGACACAGAATCGACATTCGCGAGATCATAAACGCGCAGCATACCGATTTCGCCCGAAGGTAACGGCTGCATCGTATTTGGATCAACCGCTAGGACGCGCACCCACGGCGGCATAAATTTCACACCTTCGCGTTCATCTGTAAGCGGTGTATGCGGCAAACGGCTTTCATAGAATTGCGAGCTAAGCTCGGTCATGCCGTATTCATTCAACAAAAAATTCTTTGTGATGCCGAAGCAGGCACACAGCATGTTTTGAAACTCTGCTCGCAGTATTTCGCGTGTGCGGCCTTTGTAGCCGCCGGTATCGAGCACGCGGCTGCCCGCGGGAAGTTCAAAGCGAATGCTTTGCGCCGCGCATTCGTCCATAAACGCGAGCAGATTGAACGCCGTGCCGAAGATGAATACCGAGGTATTCTCCTTGCTCGCACTTTCCATGGCGCGTCGAACGCACCCGATTTGGAGTTGCTCGGGCGTAAAGAACGCGGCGCTGGCAGCGGCTCCGAACTCGTCGCGCAGCGCCGTGCACATGTATCCCAAAGAAGAGTTGGGGAAGTGTTTCGCTGTGGGCGCGAGAAACAGGAACCTGATTGGGCCGCAATCTGGCAGGCAGTATGCTTTGAAGCTGCGCAACAATGCTGCGCGATAAAACTGCAGGTCTCGAAAATAGTGTTTGCCGGCGCGTTGCTGCGTCGTACCGCTCGTATGAAATACAGTCGTCGCTTGCTCATGCGGAAAACAAGCGAGCGGCACGCGCTTGAACGCGCTCGTGGTCACCGCGGGAATCTCCCGCCAATGCGCAAGCCTCGCCGAAGTGACGCCAGCCTGTTGGCAATAGCGTTGGTAAACCGTGTTGTGTTGAAATTGGTATTCGAAAAGGCCGAGCGCGAGGGCATTGAAAGTGTGATCGTCGAACGTGGCGAGATCGGCGTGAGTGATGAAATCGTAGATCGTGGATCGTAGGTCGTGGATCGTGGATTGATAGTTGAAAATTGCAGAATGTTGCTCACGCGTCGTCATGTTCATCTACGCTTTTTACGATTCACAATCTACAATCCGCGATCAACTAGCTACGATCTTCCCTCTTCAATTCTCAACCGCAACCGCCGGCTCCACCCACTTACCATGCGCCTTGATCAACGCAATCAAACGCGCATCCGCTTGCTCCTCGGGAATGTTCCGTTGCACGCACTCTTTGCCAACGTACAGGCTCACCACTTTGGGGCCGGTGCCGACGTAGCCGAAATCCGCATCCGCCATTTCGCCGGGGCCGTTCACGATGCATCCCATGATTGCGATCTTCACGCCTTTGAGGTGGCCGGTCTTTTGTTTGATGCGCTCCGTCGTGGTTTGCAGATTGAAGAGCGTGCGCCCGCAACTCGGGCAGGAAATGAACTCGGTTTTGGAAATGCGCAGCCGCGTGGCTTGCAAAAGATTATAACTGAAACGCAGCGCCGCGCCCGGGTTGATCGCACCGATAATCAAAATCGCATCGCCGAGGCCGTCGCACAACAGCGAACCAAGTTGCGAACTCGCATCAAGCCG
>JABWAN010000967.1 GCA_013361015.1 Candidatus Zhuqueibacterota bacterium
CTGCCCAAGCCGGACACTGTGGCTTTGGCGCGCGGTTGCGTATTCGGCTTTCGCGCGCCGCGGGAAAATTCAGAAGAAATAAAAATGAAATTGAGCGCCCTGGAAATGTCCGGTGTGGGAGAAAGACGGGCCGAAGGTTTCGGACAAATCACCGTGTGCCATTCCTTTCATGTCCAGTATGCTTAAAGGAGAATGCTCATGAGCTCACAAGATCTTTCCTTTGAAATGGAGCGACGCCGCCTCGTCGCCAACCTCGGCGATCATTACGCATTGCCCAAATCCGGCGCGAAAGGCAGCGGTGAAGCGCAGCGGTTTGCCAGGGAATTTGCGCAAACCAGGCTGACCAAAAGCGGCCTGCGCGGCTTGGAGTCGTTGGCTTGGTCAACCGACAGCGTCGGCGATATTCTGGATTACATTCGCATGCGTGTCGGGCGGGGCACGTGGAGCACGGGAGCAACTCTCGCCGCTGTTTTGGAAGAATTACGTAATGATAAAGCAGTCGAAGCCTTTTTTCAAAGCCAACCCGACAAAGCCGACGAGACGCAACATCGGCTCCTGCATCTGGATTTGTGCCGTGAATTCATCAAGCATCTCGTGGCGCATTTTGAGTTAGAAAAGAGCGGGGTGAAAAATGACTGATATAAGCTTGGAACAGGCTCAGAAGCTGCGTGAGCGTATAGCCAATTGGAGCGACAAAAACCTGCATGATGCGCGCGCCTTCGTTGAAAGCCAAAAAGAGCTGATCTTCTCACGCGACCTTTCTAATGCGCAACTGCACGGCTTTCTCAATGTCGTGCGCAACGTCACAGATGCCGGCGACATCAAAAAATTTATCCAAAATCAGGCAATAAAAGCTGAACGCGCCGGCAAATTCAAAGAAAAGATGTACGAATTTTGGAAAGCGCTGCAAGATCGTTCTGAGATAATTCGCGCTGAGGCTGCGGCAATTGCGCGCGAAGTCGATCACAGATGGGCAAACCAACCGGAACGGGAAACCAGAATTTACCAACAGCTTTTGCAGAAGTATACTCAGCATGTGATCGCAGAAAAGCTGTTGTCGGAGAAACAAATCATAAGAGGCGAGTTGACGTAAGAGAAGCCACTGCTTTTTTTCGTATGTGCTGAAGATTCAAATAGTCAAGAGTGGTTGTCTCTAAGTGGCCATAAGTGACGGGTGAATTTTGGAAGAATTATATGACGCCAAGACGGCCCGACTCTAGGCTTTGCGAGCAATTCTTCAAATTGGTCTTAGAAACAAAAGAAGTTGCAGTGCAAGACTGCCTCGAAAGCGCTTACTTTGCTTTTGAAGACGGCCATCTTGAAGCGGCAATCGTCTTGGCTTGGGCTGCCGTTGAAAAATATTGTAACCTAGTCAGGAGCAACATTGGAGAATGGTATTTTGATCTCAAATATAGACTTGCCAACGGCAACAAAGATCCTAAAAAACACTGGAGCTTGGATGAATTTATCAAACTTTCAGGGTCGACGCAGTTCTTTGTTGATATCAAGCAAAGACTTGAAAGGGATGGAGAAAAACTGAGGGAATTTGAAGAGATGCGACACCGTATTGTTCATGGCGTAAGCGGCTTTGTGAAAAGTTGTGAAGAAGCTTACGAGATAATAGCTTCAGCCGAGTTTATCTTTCAAAGAGATATTCTCTATGAGAAGATCCAAGATCCCATCAAATTGGCTAGCGAATTCCTTAAGCGGCCAGAGATACCCGATGATCCGAATACGCTTGACAAATTCATGCAATACATTCAATTCTTGAACCATAAACAGGTTGGAGAGTTTTGTCGGGAATTGTATGATGCTTTTCTCAAGAAAAGAGTACTAATATTCGGTAAGAAGGATGAAAAAGAAGTAAAGCCAGGGAGTCTTAGCGGACTATGTTCCTGTGCCATTAAGACCCTTGAGGAAACTCATTCTTTTCAGATCTGGGAAGCATTTATTACGAATGCCCTCGATACAATAGAATCGACAGATCCCGGAGTAGATAAAATCAGAGATGCGTATGCAATATTTGAGTTCATGCCTATTCCAACATTAACACAGGCATCTGCTACACGTGATGGATTCTATAAATGTCTTTTTGAGACTATTGAGAGAGACCTTGATGATATGCAACTAGAATATGAGAAGCTCAAAGAGCAAGGTACACCCATCCCAAGAGCTTTGGATGACAAATTCACCAGATGTCGGAGAATCATACAGGACCTCGATCGCCAAGTCCCAACTCCTTTGCAAGACGCATGGGCTTCAGTTTATGATAAATACGAAAATTTCATAAGAGCCGTTTACCTCAAACCACCAGTGCATGGAGAAAGCTGACATGAACTTACTTTTTTCTCGCGCTCAACTCAAATCCCGCTATCGCGTAATCGGCGATTTGGTGCTCGACACGGCGCTGCATCTCGGCGGCGGGCGTAACCCGGCCAAAGGCACGGATTCACCCATTCTGCGCGACGGTTTTAGCAAACCATACATTCCCGGCTCATCGCTGAAAGGCGCCCTGCGGGCCGCCGTGGAACGCATCGCGCCGAATTTAAACGTCACTGCCTGCGGTTTATTTGCCTCGGATGAAGTTCAAGACAGTGAAGCGCTAGCCGGGTCTTTCTGCCTCACGCCGTTGCGTGAAGAGCATCCGGCGCGAAAGGCTTATCGCGAGCTTGAAGAGGGAATTAGCCAGCCGTTGAGCAAGGAACTGAAAGAAAAAGCCGAAAAGAATCTCAAAAAAGGCGCCTACCA
>JABWAN010000968.1 GCA_013361015.1 Candidatus Zhuqueibacterota bacterium
GTGAAGAAGGCGACGGCGCAGCGCCGGGCACGCCGGATTGGACCGACCCCGAATGGCAAGACAGCCGCACCGATGAACAACTTCTCGAAGCCATTGCCAATGGCAAAGGTGATAAAATGCCCAAATTCGGCGGAACGCTTTCCGCGGAGGAAATGCGCGGCGCACTTCAGTTTGTGCGCAGCTTCCGCCAGAATTAATGAAATTCGCGCCGGCGAAAGAGACAAACACAGTCGCTCGCCCAGACGCAGAGACGCAAAGAATCCGCAAAACTTTTCCTTTGCGGACCTTTGCTCATTTGCGCCCTTGCGCAAAAGTTTTTGCTTTTGCCGATTCTTCGCTTTTCTTGCAAGATTGTCTACGATCACGCCTGCTAAAAGCGCGGGGACGATGGTCTATAATGCTGTTTTTATCTCTCTGGTCTTACTAATTGCCGCCCCGGCCTTTCCCCAAAAAGGTTTTTATCGCATCCTCGGCGTGGAGCCGGACACGCGCATTTTCTTCGACGAAGCCGAATTGAAAGACGCCGCGGGCCAGTATCAACCCGGACGTTACACGCTTCGTGTCGAAAAGCGAGGCCATCATACTTATTTAGACAAGATTGCGATCTACCCCGATCAGCTTGTGGAAGTGCGCGTGCGCACCATGCCCGCGAAGGTTCGTTCACGGCCGTTCCGCCAACGCCAGGATGCCCGGCTCATTCCCATGGTGGGCACGTTGGTGGTGACGAGCGATCCGCCCGGCAAGCCCGTATTGTTGGATAGCGTCGCGCGCGGAACGACTCCGCTAGTGCTCGAAAACGTTCCGGTGGGCAACCGCGAGCTCATTATCGACTCGACCTCGCGCATGATCAACCTGCGTGTGTTCGAGACGATTCGTGTGCGCCTGCAAAGCGGCAAGATCGAGGACGTGACCAATGAAGAGCTCTCGCCAGAATTGCGCGAAGTCGAGTTGAATGGCGTTTCACTCTTTTTTACGGAGCGGGAAGCAGAGGCCACGGACTGCTCGAATTTTTTTGAGAGCAATGGCAACAGCGTTTTCCGGCTCGAACGTTCGGGCATGTTCCTGGTGTGCCGCATGATTTTTCACCTCCCCAAGAACGAGCGCATGACTTTGCCGGTGCGCTTTGCCATTTATCGCGGCACCGATAAGGTGTATACCGCAGAGCACGAACTGCCCATTGATCCGCGTACGAGCCGGCGTGTGTGTTATTATCATCACGAATGGTGGAAGCCGGGGGAGTACGTGTTAACCATCGACACCACTGCGGGCAATCGCTTGGGACAAGTGTCCTTCACACTTTTTTAGCAAAATATTTTTCCGCACCTACTCACCTTTGCTTATATAAAGAAATCGCATGAAGAAATCGCGGCCGCTTGAGCAGAGCGCCTGCGACGAAGGCTTTCGACTTGCAAGCATGAAGGCCGAAACGCCCTGTGAGAGGGTGCAACCAATTCCGATACCGGTGGCTGTTTCCAGCTCCGTTATGGTTGTAATTTCAAGAATTCTCTCTCCCCAATAATTTTCAATCTCTTTCACGATCTGCCCAAGGACGGGGTTATCCGAAACTCGGAGAAAACGTATGGCAGATCCCTTCCGCCACTGTGACACTGCTTCCAATTTCGATTGAAATGCAGTCGCCCTTTGACTGGGGATTCCTTATTCCAATCTCAAACCGTATCTGAACAGATGTCATTCTAATTAACGGGGTTGCCATTTTCGGCTTCACCAAAATGAGGAGGTGATCGAACTCACAATTACCGTTCGCCGGAGGGAAGAATCATTCGGGAAGAAAGGGAAAATTCTCTTCCGTAGCAATTAGGAATGGGTACGAGATATTTTTAATGTGGGACATGACATGAGAAGAACCTTCAAGCTTATCACAAGATCGTTTCCAACGATTTTGGTGGTTACGATCGTACTGGCCGGCGCCGTGCAAGTGCTGGCCGATCTGTTGACGATTAATTTCGAGTCGTATTCACTGGGCAACGTTAATGGCCAGGATGGTTGGAGCAAAACCGGTGCATACGACGTCGCGGTGGTATCAAACACCTATGGCTACGCAACATTCGGAACCCAAAGTCTACGTATTTCAAACGCCATTACGAGCGGATCATTCGGCGATCATACTTTTTCCAAATCTCTCACGGATGAGGCCGGGGAGTCAACCTCCTCAGATGCTTATAACGGCGGTCTTTCCGGCGGAACACGGCAGCCATATTTCGAGGCGGAATGGGATTTTGCTTCTACGGTACCCGGTGCGGAGCAACCCGGCCTTTCAGTGGTTGCCAGCCCGGATCGCGGCGACGGTGCGCGCATGAGCTGGGTGCAAATGGCCGATACGCCTACCGGTCTCGAAGTGAATTTTTATGACTACCAAATCAGCGCGGCTCCGCCTACCGGCGATTTTGTCTTCACAAACGTCGTCAGCGGGCTGGATCGCACCGTGCCGCATCGCATTAAAATCACGATGGAGTTCGTCGACGGACCGGAAAACGACGTTGTAAAAGTCTACGTTGACGGCGCGTTGCTTCACACCGGCACAAGTTGGGAAGATTACTTCCGCCAAAATCAACCGCCCGGCACGCGCACGGTTGATGCTATTTTGTTTCGTGTGGGTGGAGCCGCGGCGCCGGCTACCTCCGGCAAAGGTTTCCTCATCGACAATTTCAAAAGCCTTTCCGGCCCTTTTCCCTGCACCACGGATTGCTATGTTGATGACGCCATCGGCAACGATGCCAACGGCG
>JABWAN010000969.1 GCA_013361015.1 Candidatus Zhuqueibacterota bacterium
AACGGTTTATTAGTTTTAGAAATAAAAACTTTTCCCTCAATTCGTGTAGATTCTAAAATTAATCGATCTAGCTGTTTTTGGGCTTCACTTTGTTTTGCACCGTTTGGGAATTCCGCAAGGAAATTTTCCAAAGCTTCTTTACTGTTGCTATTGATGGCGGATTGGAAGGCAACCAATTCTAGATGCATTTTCGCTTCACTTGCTTTCGCACCTTCGGGAAACTCTGAAAGAAATTTTTCAATATTTTTTCTGTCATTACTTTGTATTGCAGATTCAAAAAGAACTAATTCTAGACGTTTCTTGGCTTCCTCAACTAAAGGGTGTTTTTCATGCTTTTTAATAAACTCGCGATAGGCCTGTTCGGTATTCTTTTCTATGGCCTTATCCAGATCTTTTTCAACTGACCCGCAACCCAAAGTGATTAAGAATAGCAGCACAAAAAATGTCTTTGCTAAAGGGTGAATATTTTTCATAGTCTCTTCCTTTCCCAATAAAATACAATTGCTATTGGTTGCCATTTTCTGAAAACATGTTCAATTTTACAAGTTTATATCCGTGTGTGAGCGGTTGCGGAATGAGATAAATCTCTGTTGTAACTACTCAGGCAATAGTCCTCCCTTTCGATACGCTTCTGCTTTAATAAATACAATAACTTTGTTATTCTCCTCAGATTTGGCACGAAATAGCATATCCGAATCTGCTGCAATACAAAGAAAATTGGCTCCAATTTTGGCAGCTTCAATTGTCATAAGTCGCTTCAATTCTTCCTGCTCAGTAAAAGTAAACTGTCGTGAGCCAAATCTATCTTCACACGCGCCTTCTATAATAGCAATTGGTAAATCATAAGATGCTTGCACCCAGCTATCTCCCCATGTAACCAAATCTCCAGAGTCTAATGATTTGGCTTTATTGTTAAAACGGCCTTCTCGTTTCACGGTTACTTTATAAAATGCGGTTCCATATTTATTGCTTCGATAGGTTGGTATTGAACATTCAACAGTAATGAAAGCTAATACCAACAGCATAAATGACAATCGCTTTTTCATAGTAGTTTCTCCTTTGAGTAAAACTATTCAAACGTTTGCACTACGCTAACACCTTATTCAGCGGCCGGACTCGGCCGTTTTCGATGTTTGTACCAGTAGACATTTGTTTCCAATAGTAGAAACTTTTCTTCGCAATGTTTCTACGATTGGAAACATTTCTGCGTGAGCAAAATGTCTAAAGTTGGACATTTTCATGCACCGGGTTTGTTTCTACTATTGGACATTTTAAGCCCTCCGGCTGGCGGCTGAAGTGCTGCGCTGGTCATGCAAGTCCAGCAACGCCGTCAGTGCAGCTTGCAGGTCCCCTTTGAAACCGTTTGCCACCGCCTCGCGAAAGCGTTTTTCCAGCGTCGGCGGCAATTCGGCCAGGGCGATATTCGGTTTGATGAAGCCGTTTTTCCCAAACATGTCCGCCGGGCTGCGCACGCTTTGCAGGCGCTTGGCCAGCACGTGGGTGTAAATCTGGGTGGTTTCAACATCGTCATGGCCGAGCAACTCCTGGACAAGCCTTATATCGTAACCTGCCTCGAGCAAATGCGTCGCAAACGAATGACGAAACGTATGGCAGCTTGCGTGTTTGTGAATGCCGGCTTTGCGTATGGCGTCGTGCACTGCTTTCTGTATCGCACTTGCATCTAGATGATGTCGCTGGGTCACACCAGAGCGCGGGTCTTTAGAGAGCCTCGACGCCGGAAACACGTATTGCCATCCCCACTCTCTATTCTTGTTGGGGTATTTTCTCTCCAGCGCGTAGGGCAGGTAGACGGTACCGAAGCCAGCCTTCAAATCCGCGTCGTGTTGCTTTTTCACCTCCGGCAGATATCTCTGCAACGGTGCAATGAGGCATTCGGGAAGCAGGGTAACGCGGTCTTTCTCGCCCTTGCCGTCACGCACCGTGATTTTTTTATAGCCAAAGTCGATGTCCTTAACGCGCAGACGCAGGCCTTCGATCTCACGCACGCCGGATCCATACATCAGCATGCCGATCATCCAATACTTGCCCGTCAGCCGGTTGAGCACCGCCATCGCTTCCTCCGGCGTGAAAACCTCCGGCATGCGCTTGGGCCTTTGCGCCCAGACTACCTCGACTTGCTTGATCTCCTTCTTCAAAATCTTGCGGTAGAAATACAGCAGTGCGCACAATGCCTGGTTTTGCGTCGAGGCCGCCACGTGGCGCTCCACCGCCAAATAGGTAAGAAAGCGCTTGATTTCTTCCGGCCCCATTTCCGCGGGGTGACGCTTGTTGTGAAACATGATGTACCGGTAGGCCCAATCGACATAGGCTTGCTCGGTACTCCGGGCGTAATGCTCGGTGCGCAACTCGTACCGCAGTCGGTCCAATAGCTTGGGCGGCTGGGCGCCCGCCGGCGCCGGAAGTGACTGGCTCATGACTACCCCCACCAGCGGTTCTACGTTTCACACTTTCCCAATTCACCCCAGCCCGTGCGCTACTGGCGATGGTGAATTGTCACTGCTGTGATGATTCGACGATGCGGTTGCTCAATCCCAGTTGCAGCGCTTTGTCATATGGCAGCTCCCAAAACTGCTTTTCCCGGTTCCATTTGCCGCCGGCGGCTCTGACCTGGCGGCCGAGGGCGACTTCGCCGTACTTGACCCGCAGTTGCACGATGCGATCGGGTGCGATCTTGGCAGGCGGAGGCTCCCACGGCCCCTGCGCGATGACC
>JABWAN010000970.1 GCA_013361015.1 Candidatus Zhuqueibacterota bacterium
ATTCGAGGGAGAATGGGTGTTCGAAGTCTCCATTGCTGGGCGAGGGGCAGGTGGCCGCGCCGGATTCGCCACTAAGCTCACACCCAAGCGCCGCACGGCCAGCGGCACGAAGAAAATGACCAACCAAATGAGCGGGCGAAGCGGAACGAGTTCCTGAATGGACAGAGTTGCCGGCACCAATACCGAGGCGAGCAACAACGCACTCGTGATCCACAAAGAATGATGCACCAAGCGCCATTGGTGTTTGGTTTGATAAACCTGCCCCATCCGAATTAGAATGGCCAACACCACGCCCGTCACGGCAAAGCTTTCTGGGAGAAGAGCATTGACAACGGTGGCGCCTGCAATCTCTCCACTGCCCATCATCAGGCCCTGCCACAAGGGCATGAGCGCGAAATTAAACGCGAGCACCATGCCGAGAATATTGGAAACCTGGTTGCGAAAAACCCCCACGCCGTACATGCTACTCAACTGCCACCATGAGAGCACGACGAAGCTGAATATCGCAACATACAAAACCAAATTGGGCACCAGCCGCGCGGAAGACCAATTGGTGACCATCCCCCAAACCACAACAGACGCGACAATGACCAACACCAGGACCTCGGTAACGATGCGATAGGCAAGCGAGGCCTGAGAACGACGATCCATAATAACTCCTAACGAACCTCAAAACGTAATGGATTGAAAGAGGTAACTTTAAAAGAACAGGGATCATAATAAGGAAATCGCCTCAGAAGTGCAAAGAAAAATTTGGCCCATGTGGGCGGCCCATTCTCTGTTGCACTGCTCGCTTTTGCGTGACTGGCAGAGAAAGCGAGTTTCCGTAACGGCAACGGGCACCCGCGAAGCTTTCCACCTCCGCACTGCACTCTTTCAAAGAACTCTTCAAATCATTGCGCTGCACAAGGCAAGAGGGCGCGAAGCACGCTTTGCCTCTTGCGCTGCGCAAATACACTCATTCCGGTAAAATCGCGTGCGGCCACTTGCGCTGGAATCGTTCGCGCGCCTGTTGCGCGCGCAGCGGCATGCCGAGCGTCGTATAAGCTTTGATCAAAGCCGCTTCCGCGTTCTCGGAAGAAGCCCTGGGAAACAGTTGCAGGAGTCGATTCCACTTCAAAATAAATCCACCCAGAAAGCCTTGTTCAAACAGCGCCAATGTTCCATTCTCTTCCAGTCGAATGTACAGCTCGCCGTTCGTTTGCAGATCGGTATTATCAGACACTGCGCCGTGCAGAATGAATGCACTCTTCGAAGTTTTGATGGAATCCTTCCGCAGCGGCAAACGTTGCAGGTCCAGCGCTGTCAAAGCCAACACTATTTCAGTGCGGCGATATTCGTCCAGCTCATGAATTTCGATCTGCGCTTCCTCGGGCAGCAGAAAAGTTTTGCCTGCGGCATTTTGCAAACGTGCGTGGGAATTTTTACCCGTGCGCAGCGTTGCTTTGCGCTGCAGGTCGTGTTGCGTTTTCACTGCGCTCCACGTGACGGCATTCTCCGCGCGTATTTGCACCTCCCCGCTGCTCGCGAGCACGCGCCAGCCGGATTCGGTTTGCGCGTGTGCGCTTTGCAGATTCCACATCAACAAGAGAATCAAAGCTGCCGCGCTTGTTGTAAAATTGCAAAGGGCGTGAATGTTGACTATCATGCTGAGCTCCGAGTGTCGTTTTCATGGCAATGCTTTAGTCCTGCACCCTCGCGGTGTCAATAATCTTCACCCATCCCTCCGCAAGGCCGTATTGCTCCATTCCGAATTTTTGATAGAGCGCCAACGCCTCTTGCCAAGCTGCTGCAAACGGCAGGTCGAGGCGCGTCAATTCCAATGGAACAAACAACCGACCGGGCTGCTCGCCGTTCTGCCGCACAATGTAGCGCTGCAAGTTGTCCGTATCCGAAGCTGCGGCGGGATTTTGCTGGCTATCGAACATGAGCAAAACATGGCCGGGCGCCGATCCCTGCGGAGCGATTTCAACAAATGCCGAATGGACGCCGGCGCTCTGCAGCAATGAAACCATGAGAATCGTCAAGTCCTCGCAATCGCCGCTTTGCAGGCGCAACGTTTCATTGGCATATTGCACGCGATCTTCGCGCGAATGCAACGGGCGCGGGTCCGAGACATAGCGAAAATTTCTGTGCAGAAAATTATAAAAACACTCTGCTATTGACACCGCATTCCGCGTTGCATTCACTTCGGCAAGCACGGCGCGCGCAGTCTGCACAATCTGCGGCTCGTGCGGCTGAATGAAATGAAACAAATCACTGCTGGCGCCGGACCAGTCGTGTGCGTCTTTCATTTCAAAAGAAAATTGCCGCTGCAAATTTTGCCGGCCACGCTGGAAGGCCACCACCTCGACATGATACTCATAAACTCCCGGCGCCAGTTTGGCCAATGCCCGCGGCAGTGGAATCTCGACCGAGGATCGCGACGAAGACGCGAGCGTGAAGCCCTGTTTGATCGTTGGCAATTCCGGTCCACGCAGCTTGAGCGAAACTTCCACGGGTTTGGCAGTCTTGTTGGCCAACTCGACTCTCGCAAGCCACGCAGGCTCATTATGATGCAGCCGATAAGGATACAAAGCGGGCGAGGCCAGTGTGATCTCTCCCACTTCGAGCAGATCTCTGGCGTTTTCCGGAGCGAAAGAAACCGCCATCCGAAAGTCACGGCTGCGGGCTTCATAAGTTGCGAAAGCATCAAGTCCTTTTATGTAGCCGCCGAGGCCGAAAATCACC
>JABWAN010000031.1 GCA_013361015.1 Candidatus Zhuqueibacterota bacterium
CCATCATGATCAAACCCGCACGCGGCCCGTAAATCTGCTTGTGCGTACACGTCGTCGTGAAATGCGCGTGATTGATCGGGCTGGGATGTTCGCCCGCAACCACGAGCCCGGAAATGTGCGTGATGTCGGCGAGCAGAAGCGCGCCCACTTCGTCGGCAATCTCACGGAAGCGCTTGAAGTCAATGACGCGCGGATAAGAGGTCGTGCCGCAGATCATCAGCTTGGGTTTGTGCTCGTGCGCGAGGCGCTGCACGTTATCGTAATCGATGCTGCCGGACGGATGCAGACCATACCCAATGGCGTTGAAGTACTGGCCGGAGACTGAAGCTTTTGAGCCGTGCGTGAGATGGCCGCCGGAGCTGAGCTCCATGCCCAACAGCGTATCACCGGCTTTCATCATGCTGCACATCACAATCTGATTGGCGGTGGTCGCGGAATGCGCCTGCACGTTCGCATACTGCGCGCCAAAAGCGGCTTTGGCGCGAGCAATTGCCAGTTGCTCGATATCATCGATGACGCCGCAGCCGGCGTGAAAGCGCGCTTGAGGATAGCCCTCGGCGGTGACGTTCATCGGCGCCATGCTCTCACAAATCAGCACCGAGGGATCGACGACGCTCGAAGCCGCGACCATCGTCAGTACCGTGGTTTGGCGCTCGTGCTCGCGATCCAACAAACCATAAAGCTGCGGATCATCCCTGCGCAGAGTATCAATGCCCCGCTGCACGAAACTCTCCAGCCGATTATCACTCATCTTTTGCTTTTCTCCCTTTGCTCACCGACCTCATCACGTCACTTGTACTACTAACCTAACGTCGCTTTTTCTGCCAGCAGCGCGGCGATCTGTTCATCCGAAAGCTGGTTGACTTGCAGGAGCGTGCGTGCAATTTCAACGACATCGATTTGTCCGGCCCGACCTGCTGCACTGAGACGCTCGGCGAACTGGCCCACCGCCGGCGCTTCCCAAAAATCACTCATCGTCAAGCTCACCGGAAAAATATCGCGTAATTGCGCCAGGATTTTTGTCGCCATCAACGAGTGCCCGCCCAATTCGAAAAAATTATCAAGCACGCCGATCGGCTCCAATTCAAAGACGCCGGCCCAAATTTGCGCCACCACTTCTTCCACCGGATGGCGCGGCGCGACAAATGGCGTCGACAATTCCGGCCGCGAATGATTCCCGTCATAACGGGACAACGCGGGCCGATCGATTTTGCCGTTGGGCGAAAGCGGCAGGGCTTCCAACAAAACAAAAGCCGTGGGCACCATGTATTCGGGCAAACATTTTTGCAGATATTCGCGCCACTCCGGCACGAGTTGGCGCGCAGACTGACTTTGCTGCGAGCGATATTTTGCCTCCGGAACCACATAAGCCACGAGACGTTTGCCCGCTCCGACCTGTCCGGACTTTTCGTCTTTCGCAACGACCACCGCTTCTTTAACAGCCGGATGTTTCGTCAATGCCGAAGTGATCTCGCCCAGCTCGATACGAAAGCCGCGAATCTTCACTTGAAAATCGATGCGGCCGAGCAGCTCGAGATTGCTGTTCGGACGATAACGCGCGAGGTCGCCGGTTTTGTACATGCGATCGCCCGGCACGCCGCTGAACGGATTCGGAATGAACTTTTGCGCGGTCAGCTCCGGTCGATTCCAATAGCCGCGGCCCACGCCGATACCGCCCAGATGCAGCTCGCCGGGAATGCCGATGGGCAGCGGCTGCAGCTCCGCATCCAAAACATACGCAAGCTGATTGTACATCGGCACGCCGTACGGAATACTCTTCCAGCCGGAAGACGGTTCGTCGATGTCGTAGATGGTGGAATCCATCGACACTTCGGTGGCACCGCCCATGCTGACGACGTGCACGCTAGTCACCTGCGCCTTGAGGCGATCGGGCAGGCTCACCGGAATCCAATCACCGCCCAACAGCGCGAGCCGCAGCGCGCGCGGATGCAACTCTTTGCGATATTCGCAAAAATCGACCAGCATCTCCAGCAGCGCCGGCACCGAATGCCACACGGTGATTTGCTGATCTACCATCAGCTCGGCCCACCGCGAAGGCTCCAAAATCGCCGCGGTCTCCACGAGCACCAGCGTGCCGCCGGCCGCCAACGTTCCGAACGTGTCATACGCCGACATGTCGAAGCTCAACGAAGAGATGCCCAGCAAACGATCGCCGGGCTTCACCTCATAGCGGCGATTGAAATCACAAAAATTGTTGACCCGGCCGCGATGATTGAGCACTGCGCCTTTGGGCTGTCCCGTGGAGCCGGAGGTGTAAATCACATACGCGAGATGATCCGCGGTCGCGTCATTAGCGGTTTGATCATCTCTCGCGCGCGCGATGGTTTGCCAATCAGTGTCCAGGCAAATCAATTGACAATCGACAGATGATAATTGATAATTGACCATCGTTGCTCGGGTGGTCAACAACACCGGCACCTGCGTGTCTTCAAGCATGAAAGCCAAACGCGAGGGCGGATAGCTGGGATCCATCGGCACGTAAGCGCCGCCCGCTTTGAGAATGCCGTAGAGACCGATGACCATTTCCAGCGAGCGCTCCATACAAACACCGACGAGCGCATCCGGGCCGAGGCCCAATCCGTGCAGATGATGCGCCAGTTGATTCGCGCGCCGATTCAGCTCGCCGTAGGTCAAGTGCTCGTCATTGAATACCACCGCCACCGCCTCGGGTGCGGCATAAACTTGTGCTTCGAACAATTCGTGCAAGCACGCGTTATCGGGAAAAGGAACATGGGTGCCGTTCCACTCGACCACAACTTGTTGGTACTCCTCTGCCGTCATCATCGGCAGGTTCGATACGGCTTCGTTCGGACTGGCTAGAATGCCCCCAAGCAAAGCTTCATAATGGCCGGCCATGCGCGCGAGCGTTGCTGCGTCGAACAATTCCGCGTTGTAGATGAACTGGCACTCCAACTCGCGCGACTTCTTCAGCACCGCCAAAGCGCAATCAGGTTTGTCTGCAAAATTCGGAGCGGCATTTTCATTTTCATAAAACGCAAACATGACCTGAAAAAGCGGCGCGCGACTCAAATCACGATGCGGAAACAAAGCCTCGACGAGTTGTTCGAGCCGCACCTGCCGATGCGCGTATGCCTCTTCCGCAGCGCGATGGCATTCGGCAAGCAGAGTATGAAAGGGCGCGCTGCCGTTTACGGCCGCGCGCAAAATCACCACGTTCGCCGCGCCGTCGCTGCACTTCGCGGGAGAGGCGCCGTTGGAAGCTGCGAGCGAAAAGAGCGCGGCGACGAGCAGGTCATCTTGCCCGGTATAACGCCACAACAGCGCCTGAAAAGCCGCGAGCAGTACGGTAAACTCATCGGTTTCCCTTTCGCGAGCGAAGCTCTGCAGCGCCGCAAGCTGAATCGAGGTCAATTTCTGCGCGTGTGTTTGCCGCCGATATTCTTGCGCCGCAGAGCGGGTATGATCAGCCGGCAAATCGAGAACAGGCAGACGATCTTCGAGCTGCATTTTCCAATAGTGCAAATGCGGCTGCAAAGCTGCTGCTTGCTGCGCCGGCTCCGAAACGCGCAGCGTTGCCGGTTCTTTGGTGTGAGCGTTCTTCGTCATTATTCTCGAAGGCTGCGATCAAATGTATTGGTATCCGAAAAACTTCATCAGGCGCTCATGCGCTTGCAGCACGGCGTTGATGCGATGAATCTCCGCCGCCGACAGGCGCGCGATTTTTTCATGATTGAAATTGTAAAGCTGCCGCGCGCCATGGCCCTGCACCGAATGCACCTCGAAAGACTGTGTGAGATCGAGGTCGTGCAGTTGCGGCATAAAGGCTAAGATTTTTTCCTTGATGAGCGCGGGGGTGTCCGACAGCTCTTCGTAAGTGAAATGCACGATCCTTTTCAGTTTCGTGATGTTATTGAACTGGTGTGTCGCATGGACGACCCATCGGCTTGCAGCCATTTCCACCGCCATTTCCCGCCGCCGCTGCAAGCCTTCACACAGCGCATAAGGATTTCGCACCATGGCAATGAAATGCGCCGGCGCGAAATGCTGTTCAAGCTCAAAGGCGCGCACGATATTGGGAGGGCTTTTCTCCAACAATATCGGTTTGCTCATATCCCACGCCCGTTCCCATTTGGTTTTGATCTCAGGCCACGGCATCGGCTTGTCGGGATTCCATGGGTCGTTGCGCATGATTTCTTTGACGCCGTCAACTACCTGGCCTTCGACTGAATGCGAGGAGACCACCGGAGAGGTGCCGAGCAATTTCCACAGAACCGTCGAGCCCGAAAAAGGCGGACAAAGCACGAACAAGTATGCATTAGCCATTGCCGACTCCAGGCTTTCGCCGCGCGGTCTCGTATTTTCCTGCACGGCACTTCATGCATGCGCGAAGCGCGGTTTGCCATTCAACTGCTCAGCCAGCGTCTGCAAAAGCGGCGCACGCGCAGTTCTAATAAAGAAGTGGCCGCCGGAAAACATTTTGAGCGCAAACGCATTGCGCGTGTGAAGGCGCCAAGCCTGCAAATGTTCGAGCGACGTATTGTCATCTGCGATGCCGCCACAGCAAGTGATCGGAAAGTCGAACGGCGGCTCGTGCGTGTAAGCATATGTGTCGTTGATCGTGAAATCCGCGCGGAGGGCGGGCAACAACAACTCGAGCATTTCGGCGCTTTCCAGAATTTCTCTGGGTATAGCGCGGTAACGGCGATTGATTTCGTCCATCATTTCGCGATCCCGCAAGTGATGCACAGGCGGATCGGGATCCGGAAGCTGCGGCGCGCGCGCGCCGGATGCAAAAAAATGAATCGGCGCGGGGTAGTCTTTGCGACGCAGCTCACGCGCCAATTCAAAACCGACGAGGGCGCCCAAGCTGTGCCCGAAAAAAGCAAAAGGCTTGTCCAAGCGCGGCGCGAGAACTTCCGCCAAAGTCTTGGTCAAATCCAGCAACCGTGTGAAGGGCGGTTCTTGCAAACGCGTTTCTCTTCCGGGAAGCTGCACGGCGCACAGCTCAACGTCGTGCGGCATGAGCGGCGACCACGCGCGATATTCGAACGCGCCGCCGCCGGCATGAGGAAAACAAAAGAGGCGCACACGGGCCTGCGTATTCGGCTTGGGAATGACGAGCCACGCGCCGGCCGCAGAAGTTCTCTGCACTGCCAATGCTCCCGAAGAATTGAATGATAAACGAGAAAACACTCTTTCCTGTGAAGCGAGGAGGGTACATCCTATACGGAGGGAATGCTATGTCGCAACGGCCTGTTGCGTCGAACGATCAAATCGCGCAATGATCGAAACGATTGGCTACGCCACTTGCATCGGTTCCAATCTCCCTTTGCCGGACAGCGTGCCGAGATCGATATCTGCGATACATTTAACTTTCACATAGTCCAGCGTGAGGCCGCCGACGAGATGCACCTTGCCGGACTTGCCTGCGAAATCCGCTTTGCTGAAATCACTCGCGGCGCTATCCAAGCGCACGCCCAACTCGGTGCCGCCCTTGGTGTCCGTGAACTTAATATGAACGTAGCCGCGCGCGATGCACTCTTGCAAAGCCTGTACGGTTTTTTCAGGTCGCAATCCGACTTCGACGGGATGCTGGCCTGTGGATAAGCGTTCGATTAAAGTGTTCTTTGTCGCTTCGGCGGGGGCGGGCGGCGGCTCCGGCTTCGGCTGCTTTGCCAGCTCTTCCATCTTTTTACGCAGACTGAGCGGCCGCATGTCGGTCCACACTTCTTTTATGTAAGCCAAACACTCGTCTTTCGGTCCGCTCTTGCCGACGTCTCGCCAACCGAGCGCGTTCTCGCGGTCTGCGGGCCAAATCGAGTATTGCTCTTCGTGATTCACCACGACTTTGTAAATGGTATTATCCTCTTGATAGTCTTGGCTCATAAGCTCTCCGTGCTAAAATTCATATCCCAAAACACGTTTTCGAACGGACGCTGATTCATGAATACTCAACCGTCCAGCCACGAGTACAGCAGCTCAAACGCCGGCGCAAGCTCTTCGGTTTTTTTTTCGAGACGCTTGAGCGAGGAGTGCATCTTGCCCAAAAGAAAAGTGACCACGTACCACGAGTGGCGCGCACGCTCGCACGGCCACGGCACCTGGCTTTCATAGAGCTGCAAGAAGCTTTCGACATTGTGCCGCGCGATATTGAGCGCCAGATCTTCGCTGACGTGCAAATAGGCAAGTGAAGCGACCAGCTCGGCAACATCGTACAGCGGATCGCCGCACGCAATCGAGTCGAAATCGATCAAAGCCAATTGCCCCGAGCGGCAAGGCAATTGCCGTTCGGGATTATGGTCTTGCTGCTCGCGGCAAAGCAATTGCGCGAGCTTGAACGTGCCGTGCATAGTGACGCGCGGAAGCGGTTCGGTGAAAGTTGCCGCGGTTCGCGCGAGCTTGTTGAGAATACGTTGCAATGCGCCTGCTTGCTCCGGCAAAAAACCGCTGAGGTCGAAAACGTCGGATCGGGCATTTTCTAAAACCATTTCGAACGTCGGTCCGGCTTGCAACCGCGCCTGCCGCAATTCGATTTGGTGCAGCGTGGCCAGCATCGCCGCCATCGCGGACAAGTAGCCGGAGCTTGCCAAGTTTTCCCACCCGCATCGTTTTACGGCAGCGCGAAAATCCTCTCCCGCCCAGGCGTGCTGCCAAAGCGTGTTTGCTTCGTCAATGTGCGCGATTGGGTGTGGAATATTCAAAGCGCCGTGATTGCACTTGGGATGGCGGCACAGCTCGCGCAGCACCTCGAAGACGTAACGGCTCTTGGCGTTATCGTAAGTCTTGCTATAAAAGACCAGTTGCCGCTCGCGGCCTTGCGGATCGCGCACGCGCAACTCATACCGCAACACACACCTTTTGTTGGGCATGTATTTGATCTTCTCGCAAGCAACTTCCAAACAACGCGAGCCGTCCGGCAGACCGAAGCCGCTCAGGTTTTCTTCCACTTGTTGCTTGATAAATTCCGGTTCCAACAAGCGGCCGAGGTGCGGCAAATAAGAGTCATACGGGAAGGCGTGCAAAATCATTTCGGTTTCACGCCACAGGCTCACCGGCTTCCAAAAACCGCAACCGGGCCACGTTGCCGGATGTTTTTTCCCGGACGTTGAGTGCACCTTCCCATTCGCGAACATTTTGCCATAGAACCAATTCTCATGCACGCGCTGCTCGCGATCACGGCACGACACGCGATACATGATACCGCAATCCTTTCCCGGTTTGTGATACACTCGCCCAACGCGGCAGTGCTGCACTTGCAATTCTCGCTCGGGATAATCACGCCGAAACAGCGCCTCGAACGCGTTTGCCATCAGTTCGCCATTCAAAGCCTGGCGCAAGTGCGGTAGCTTTTTGTCGTGAATTGTTTTTTTCATTTGGTCTATGATCGAAACCGCACCGCGGTCATCAAAACGTGTTTTCTAATTCATGCAAAGCTGCAGCGGCTATATCGCGATGCCGGCAATCGTATTAAACTGTTGCTACGTGCGGCGATGGCACTACCCTCAACGGTGGAATGTTGCGCGCGTCCGATGGAATATTTAACCTGCGCGCTGCGCCGAATTTCGTCTCATTCAAAATGGCGAGAAACTTCGCCATGACCTTCTCGAATGAATAGTGTTCCAACAAATACGCACGCGGCGAGTAGCTGGGCAGATGATCGAGCAGTTGCGCCAAGCCGAGATGAAATTCTTCCGGCGATTTCACCAGGCCCGCACCGGGGCCGACATAACGCGCGCCCGCGAGCAATTTGGCATTGACGAGCACCGGCACGTCCGCGGCCATGTATTCCAAAATCGCGCGCGGCACCGCATCCAATTCCGAACACATGACGCCGATCCGGGATTGATTGATAATCTGATTGACTTCCTCTTTTGACACTTCGCCGGTGAAGTGTGCGTCAATCTGCAGCTCTGCCGCCAAACGTTCCAGCTCCGCGCGATTGCCTTTGCGATCATCGCCCACGCAGATGCACGAGAGCTTACGGTCTTTGAGCTGCGCCATCGCGCGGAACAGCAGCTCGTGATTTTTGCGGCCGCGCAGATAAGCCACGTAACAAATGTCATAGCGTTTCTCGCCCGGCTGCGGATAGTGCCCCCGCTCGTAGTCGATCAATTTATCCCACACTGCGCAGTGCAGTTTGGGATAAAGCTCGCGCACTCTTTCCGCTTCCCAGGCTTCATCCACCAAGCAGAGATCGTATGCGCCAAGCTGCTTGATCTTCCACGGACGCCAGTCTTTCGAATAGACGATCTTAAAACTCTGCGGACATGCGTCGAAGATTTGCCGCAAATAGGGCGGATAATCCGGTCCTTCGATCCAGAGAATTTCCGGCTGGCCCTGCTCGACGACATAAGCTTGCAGCGCCGCAGATTCCAATTCCTCGTTGCAGGGAAAGAGATGAACGGAGAAATCGCGCGCACGCACGCTTTGAAACGCTCCGCTCCAGAATTTCCATTCCTCGCAGGCTGCGATCACGCCATATTGCTGCAGGCCCCAAATGATACTCTTCGAGCTGCTGCCCGCTTTGGCATTGATCTTCATGCGGGCAAGCGCTTCGGCATCGAGGCGGCCATTGCTTGGCTGCTCGAACACCGTGCTCTCGGCTTTGGTGCGAACGAAGGCGAGTCGCATCATCCACTCTCTCTCAATAAACTGGCGTGACGGAGCATTCGGGTTCGTTGTGTTGCCTCACGCCACAACTCCATCACTCCAACAATCCAACACTCCAAGCTTCGATAAGCTGCACGATCGCCGCGCTGCGTGCCATCGCGCGCGCATCCAAATTTTTCCATGAGTCGTGCATTTTGCTCAACAAAGAAACGACCGCGTACCAAGCGAGGCGCTGTGGCGCCAACGGCCTCTGCGTATGCCGCTCGTAACTTGCGCGAAAGAGCGCTGCCGCTTGCGCCAAACGCTCCGGCGCGAGAGCGCGCGTAAAGGCGAGATATTGCAGCGAGGCGATAAACTCTGCGACGTCGTAAAGCGGATCGCCTTGCGCCATGGCATCGAAATCCACCAGCGCGACTTCCTGTCCGCGCGCGACGATTTGCTCAACACGAATCGCGCCGTGAATCGGAACCGCTAAAGCTTGCGTGCGCGCCAGTCTTTCTTTTGCCGCACTCAAAGCGCCCAAGGTGCGCGCGAAGAACTCGTTTTGCTCCGGCAGCAGCCGCCGCAAGCTTTCCGCATCTTCTTGTGCGGAATCAAACCCGTGCTCGAGGGCCTCGAACTTCAACAAGCCGCCACACCGGCTTTCATGAAGATTCGCGAGCACCCGGCCCAAGCGCGGAAACAGTTCTTCCCAATCATACTCGGCAAGCATGTCAAGCAAAGGCCGGCCTTCCCAAGGCTCCTGCCAGAAGGTGTTCGTCTCATCCCAATGCAGCAGCGGGCGCGGAATATTGACCACGTGGCCGAGTTGTCGATGCACCTTCGTGAGCATATTGAAGTGGTAATGGCTCATGGCATCGCTGTAAGATTTGCTGTAGAAGCACAACTCGCGGCTTTCACCGAAAGAGCTGGCCAGATGCGCATGGCAACGCAGCACGCAACGTTTGCCCGGCATGTATTTCACCCGCTCAACTGCAACCTCGCTGCAATGCCACGCCCGCGACAGCTTCCACACTTTCAGATTCGCGTTGAGATGCGCGCGAATGCGCTGCGAATCCGCGGCCTTGACCAATTGCGGCATGCGCGGATCATTGGGAAAAGTCCACATCACCATTTCGAGATCGGACCACAGCGTCACCGGCTGCCACACGCCATTTTGCAAATTTTCTGCGGCCAGCGCTTTTTCATATTCACGCTGGGCTTGGCCGGAGCGCACGAGCTTGCCGTGAAACCATTGTTCCATTTTGTTGCCGTTCACGTCGCGCAAGTCCAGACGATAGAGCACACGACAACGCCGCTCGCGGCGATACTGCACGCGCTCGATGGCACAATGCTCCACCTGCGCGTGCAATTGCGTCAACGCCGCTTGATGCGTGTTCGCAAAGCGCTGCGCCATCGCTGCCGCGTCGATCGCTTCGGCAAGATGCGGCAACTTGGGGTCAGGCAAAGTGTGCAGGGCCACGGTCATAGTCATTCCGCGCTGCAGAGCATTGGAACGGTGGATTAGGGAATTGCTCGATTGATTGATTCTTGGTACTTCTCACCGAACGAGCCTTCAACCCATTTCTTTGCAATTGCCAACAGCCGTTCAAGCAGGCTTTCATCGAGGCTCTTTACGGCTTTGTAGATTTGGCTGGTGAGCATATGGCTGCTCGCAAACCAATTGACGCGCGCTTGCGGAACGAGGCGCGGCGTCGCCTCGCGATAGGCGGCGCAAAAACTCGCGGCGGCGTGCTGTACCTCGGCGTCATCAAGCTCGCCCTCGGCTTGCAGTTTGCCGAGATATGCAATGAGCCGGCCCAAGTCATAACACGGATCGCCCTGATGCGCGCCGTCGAAATCGATGAACCAGACTTCGCGCTCATCATAAAAGATATGGCTGAATTTGAATGAGCCATGCACAGGCGTAAACGCAATCGGCGCCAAGCTCACTGCAGTTGCAACCAACATCTGCTGCAGCGTGAGGCAAGCTTCGGCGTATTGCGGCGCGGTGTGCTGTACGGCTTCCACTGCGCGCTGCACTTTCTCAAGCTGAAAATCGAGAGTATAAAGTTCCGGCAAGCGCAAACCGGAATCATGAAAGGCCGCCAGTCTGCCTCCGGCTTCGCGCAGCACGTTCGGCAGAGCAATCCCACTCGCAATCTTCGCCAGCGCGCGCCCGGTGATCGCTTCCTGCCAGAGTATTTTCAAATTGGCGTCGTAGCCGTAAGGCTGCGGCATGCGAAAGCCGCGGTTTTGACAAGCGGGCGTTTGCCAAATTTTATTCATGATCGCATATGCGGCCTCGCCGTCTTTGGCCTTGTAAGTTTTGCCGAAGATGGTATGTGTACGTATGGCGGCGCCGTCGTGCTCCGCAAGGCCGAGATCGAAGAAATAAGCGCAACGTTTGCCCGGAACGTATTTCGCCAAGCGCGTTGCAATCGTGGTCGGGCGATAGCCGTTGTGAATACCGAAAAGCCGCGGCTGTGCCTGCGCACGCGCCAAAACTTTACCGGGCTGCACGAGGGTTTTCATGCTGCGCATGTTGGGATCATTCGGATATGCCCAGACGATCATCTCCCATTGCGGCACGAAGCCAAGCGGCGCGCCAAACGCGGGCGTGAGAAAATTCTTCCGCTGCAAACGTTGAAACAGTTTGCCGCCTTTGCCGGAGGGCAGAATGCGTCCGTAATAAATCTGCTCGCCGAGCTTCTCGCCATTCTCATTGCGAATCTTCGCGATCATATTCAGCCGGCAGCGCCGGCCCGGCTTGTAGTACATCCGCTTGATGTTGCAACTATAAATGCGTTGCCTTTGCGCTCGCAGCGACTCGCCCAAGGTTTCCTGCAAAGCCGCGGCGAGGCGATGTTTGTCGCTCATTTCAAGCAATTGCGGAAACCCGCAATCTTCCGGAATTTTGATTTGCTTCGCCATAGGCTGAACACCAACTTTTTTGTCGTGCCGCAGCTATCCTTGCTTGAGGCAAAAATTTCGCAGGTCCCATTTCATCACGCCGGAGCCGTCTCTGCCCAGCGGCCACCGTTAACTTCGTCCAGCGTCTGCTGCGGCGCGAGCTGCAATTCATACAGCTCGCGATACGTGCGGCTGATTGCCATGAGCTGCTCGTGTGTGCCGCACGCCGCGGGCATGCCTTTTTCAAGCAACAAGATTTTATTGGCAGACGCGAGCGTGGAAAATTTGTGCGCGATAATGAAAGTCGTTTTGCCTTTGGTCAATTCTTCCAGTGCTTCGTGAATTTTTGCCTCGGTGACGGCGTCCAGCGCGGTAGCAGGCTCGTCGAGAATTAAAATCGGCGTGTTGCGAATGATGGCGCGCGCGATGTTCAAGCGCTGGCGCTGGCCGCCGGAAAGATTGTCGCCGCCTTCGGAGATAAGCGTATCATAGCCTTGCGGCATTTGCATGATAAACTCGTGCGCCTGCGCCAACTGCGCGGCGCGCATGATTTCCTCCTCCGTTGCCTCCAATTTGCCGAAGCCGATATTTTCACGCACGGAAGCTTTGAAAAGCTTGGCGTCCTGCAAGAGTACGGTAATTTGCGCGCGCAATGATTTCACGGTGAAGTCTTGCAGTTCGTGGCCGTCGATCAAAATTGCGCCTTGCTGTGGCTCATAAAAACGCAACAGCAAACTTACAAACGTGGATTTGCCCGCGCCGCTATGGCCGATCACGGCGACCTTTTCTCCCGGCGTGACGAGGAGATTCACGTTGCGCAGCACGTCGCCACCGGTATCATAGGCGAACGTGACGTTGCGATACTCGATGCGGCCTTGCAGGGGCGGCGCAGTGATCGCATGCGGCGCATCTTTGATGACCATGTCACACTCGACCACTTCAATGAGGCGGTCGGCGGCCACTTGCGCTTGCGCGGCGTCAAGCAGCAGGCTTGCGAACCTATCAATCGGGCTATAGAGCTTGCGCAAATAACTCGCGAACAACACCAGTGTGCCCGGCAGAATCGCGCCCGACCAAGCCAGGGTTGCGCCGTAGTAGAGCACGCCCGCGGTGCCCAGCGCCACTAAAATATCGCTGGTGCGCTTGAAGAGCTTCGAGAGCTTCATCGCCGACAGTCCAAACTCCAAGCTTTGGCGATTTTCAGATTGAAAGCGCTGCTGCTGCGTGTCTTCGCGGCCATAGGCTTGCACGAGCGCCATGGCCGTGACGTTCTCGGCAATCATCGAAGTCACGTCGCTCTCTTTGTTGCGCTTCTTGCGTGAGGCCTTTTGCAAGCCCAATCCAATGCGGCGCTGGTAATAAGAGAGAATCGGAATCACGCTGAAAGCCACGAGCGCGAGGCGCCATTCCATCGCCCACATCAGGCTAATGTGCGAGCCGATGACGAAGATGCGATAGAAAAAACTCTGCGGCAGACTCAGCAATAACGCGGGCAAGCGCTGCACGTCCGAAGTAAGGCGATAGGCCAAATCGCCGCCGCGTGCGCGGCCGTGATACGAGAGCGAAAGCCGGAGCAAATGTCCGAAGATACGCTGGCGAATCTCGTTCTTCATGCGCACGCCCACCATGAGCATGCCCACTTTATGCCAGAACGATACGAAGCTATCCAGCAAGTGCAGGAACGCATATGAAAGCGCGAGCGCCAGCAGCAACGTGAGCGGCTCCGTGCCCAGCCAGCGCGTGATGAATGCTGCCTCTTGCGGCAACGGATGTTGCAGTATGACGTAATCCAGAATCAGCTTGAGCGGCCAGGGCAGTAGCAATGTGATGAACACGTTGCACAACATGCCGCAATACGCCAACGCCAACTGCCGCCAGTAGCTTTTATAATGACTGCCGAAAACTTTGTAAACCCGCAGCAGATCGCGATAGCGCAGCTTATCTTGCTCGGGTTTGTGCTCGCGTCGAGGCATCGGAGATCTGATTTGTATGAAAAAGACCGTGCAGCACACGGCTCAAAAAAGGCCCGTGAACAAAGCCTTTCAGCGCGCGCCTTTCGTCGGTGCGCCGGCATGCCTTGCTTTTCTTTTATGATTTCATCTCTTCGTTGCGATCATCTGGTCAATTCACCATGACTGCATGCGCTGCGGCGAGTTTGCCGTTCGTGGCTTCTTCCCCCTTGCTCCATTTCTTTTGCCAGCCGAATTGCAAAGCATACAGTTCGCGATAGTGCGCGCTGCTCGACATGAGCTGCTCATGCGTTCCAAAACAAGCGGGCTGCCCTTCTTCCAACAAAAGAATTTTATCCGCGCCGGCAACGGTGGAAAATTTGTGCGCAATGATGAAAGTAGTTTTGCCGCGCGCCAAACGCTGAATCGCCGCATTCACCTTGGCTTCCGCATTGGCGTCGAGTCCCGTAACCGGCTCGTCCATAATCACGAGGGGCGTGTTACGGATGATCGCGCGGGCGAGATTGATGCGCTGCTTTTGCCCGCCGGAAAGATTGTTGCCGCCTTCGTAAATCATCGTGTCATAGCCTTCCGGCATCGCCATGATGAATTCGTGCGCTTCCGCGAGCTTGGCCGCGGCGCTGATTTCATCTTCGCTCGCCTCAAGTTTTCCGAAGGCGATATTCTCGCGCACGGTTTGGCGGAAGAGTCTCGCTTCTTGCAACACGATGGTGAGCTGCGCGCGCACCGACTTCAATTTGAGCGCACGCAAATCGTGGCCATCAAAAAGAATTTGCCCTTGCTGCGGATCATAAAACCGCATGAGCAGGCTCAGGAGCGTGGATTTGCCCGCGCCGCTCCGGCCCACGAGGGCGACGGTTTCACCCGGCGCCACGGAGAAACTGAGATTCTGCAAAACATTTTTGCCGGGTTGATATGCGAAACTCACGTCTTTGAACTCGACGCGGCCCTGGAAACGCGGTGCGGCAATAGCCTCAGGCGCGTCTTGCATCACCATATCGTTCTCCACCAATTCGAGCAACCGCTCCGCGGAAACGCGCGATTGGGCGAGGCCGATGAACAAGCCGCTGAACTTTTCGAATGCGCCAAAAATGTCGCGCAGATAGGCCACGA
>JABWAN010000971.1 GCA_013361015.1 Candidatus Zhuqueibacterota bacterium
CTGCGGCGCAAGCAGAGCTACAGCGCTACCCGCAAGCCTCGCTGCTCGATCTCTACAAATTTTTCTTTCAAGGTGCGTTCGGTCCCGGGCATCTCATTCCCGATGAAGCCGCGGCGCGGCGATTTTTGGAGCATGAGTTGAACGCGAGCACGGAGTTCGATTCGGTGCGTTGGCAGCCGGTCGGACATCAAGGCCGCTACTATCGCATCAATCTTAGTTTGATTAAGGACGGCGTTATTCCGCAGCAAAAGCTCCTCGAAGCTTTTGTGGAAAGCGCCAACGCCGCGTCACCGCCCTCGCTGGTAGAATGGCGTAAAGAATGGCAAATGATTTTGCGGGTGATTGCAGGCATGCAGCTCGGCCTCGCCAATTTTGCAAGCGATGTGCTTGAGATAGAAAAGAATTTGGCCGAGGGCAAAGTCATCGGACATCACAGCGAAATGTTTGAGCAACTTTATCATCCGCACTATCGCGTGGTGGATAAGGAGCGCTTCGAGGCGCTGATGAGATAACGCGCGCGGCGCTCAGTTTGTCATTCTGGAAAAGGCTTCCCTCGTGCTCGGCGCAATATTTGTTTTGAAATTTCTCCCAGGCGCCGGGGAAGGTTCCCAAGGAATGACATGTTGAGAAAGTGTCACCAACCAATCCTGAACGAGACGGCGATAACGAGATAAAACCGGCCTATGCAACCCACTCTGCGCTTTATCGACCCCGAAATTCTTTCGCGCATTTCCGGCATGGAGCTGCGCGCACGTACCGTGGTCGAGGGCTTTCTCAGCGGTCTGCATCGCAGTCCCTATCGCGGCTTCAGCATCGAGTTCGCGGAGTATCGCCAATACACACCCGGCGATGACCCGCGCCACATCGACTGGAAAGTGTTCGGGCGCACGGATCGCTATTACGTGAAGGAATACGAAGACGAAACCAATCTCGCTTGCCACATCCTGCTCGATCTTTCCGGCAGCATGGCCGGCTCGCGCGGCAGCCGCTTGCCCGAGGCCCCGGTGAGCAAATTCGATTACGCCCGTTACCTCATGGCTTCCTTGGCATATTTTATCTTTCAACAACGCGACGCCGTGGGTTTTGTGGCGTTCGACGACCAGGTGCGTTTGGATATTCCTTCGAAATTCCGCCCCGGCCATTTGTACAATTTACTTGTGGAATTGGAAGGCCTGCAGCCCGGCTCCGGCCGCACGCTGAACTTGGAACTGCTGCACCAACTCTCCGAGACCATGAAACGCAAGGGTATGGTGATTTTGATCAGCGACTTTTTTTGTGATCTCGAGCCGCTCTTCAGTGTGTTCGAGCATCTGCGTTTCCGCGGCCACGACGTGCTGGTGTTTCAAATCGTCGAAGAGCGCGAGCTGAATTTCGACTTCACGCGGCTCACCCGCTTCGAAGGCTTGGAGGGCGAAGGCATTCTGCTGGGCTTGCCGCAAAGCATGCGCGCGCATTATTTGAAAAATCTTAACACGCATCTCGAGGCTTTACGCTCCTCCTGCGGCGTGAATCGCATTGACTATACGCTATTGAAAACTTCGCAGCCTTTGGATTTCGCATTGCACGCCTATCTCGCTGCGCGCAGTGGGAAGATGTGAGCATTTCATTTAGTCTATTGCAAAAACAAAAACGCGACTATCGCAATCGTCATTCTCTGGAAAGAACCTGCCCTCGTGCTGGTGTCTAGGGAAGTTCCTTACAGGATGACAATCGTGAGAATGGATTTTATCTTAACATGCCGGACTTTCTCACAACCCCGTACCTCTTGCTCGGCGCGGCCGCCGCAGCGATTCCGATTGTGCTGCATTTAATTTTGCGCAATCGTGCGGAGACGGTTTACTTTGGCGCCATGCGCTTTCTCGCGGCCACGCCCAAGAAGTTATTGCGGCGGCAACGGCTCAAACAAATTTTGCTGCTGCTGTTGCGCGTGTTGGCGCTGCTCCTGCTCGGCCTTGTGTTCGCCCGGCCATTGTTCGTGGGCGAGAAGATGCCGGCAATTCTCGGTGAAGAAGCGCGCGCACTGGCGATCATTCTCGATACTTCGGCGAGCATGGCGGCGCAACAGCATCTGACCGCGGCGGTCAAATCCGCACGCGAAGTTTTGCAGAAAGCCAAAGCCTCGGATCAAGTCTCCGTGATTGCCTCCGCGGGCAAAACCGAAGTGCTCGTGGAAAAAACCGATCCGGTGCAGGCGGAGGCGGCGCTTGCAAACATAAAACGGCAACAATCCTTCGGTAACTTGCGCGACGCAGTGCAGTTCGCGGATAATCTCCTGGCGCAATCTTCATTGCGGCGGCGGCAAATCTATTTAATTTCCGATTTGCAGGCCGCCGGTTTTTCACCCGGCAATCTAAATTTGAAGAGCGGCGCAGAGTGTATTCCCATTGCCGTGCAGCCCGCGTGGCAGAACATTGCGCTCACCAGCGGCGAACGCATTATGCGCAACGGGCAAGTGTCGTTTGTCTGCCGCGTGCGCAGCTTCGCGAAAATCGCGCAAGA
Source organism: Candidatus Zhuqueibacterota bacterium (assembly GCA_013361015.1). GTDB lineage: Bacteria > Zhuqueibacterota > Zhuqueibacteria > Zhuqueibacterales > Zhuqueibacteraceae > JABWAN01. Next base: position 2,500 of record JABWAN010000971.1, read on the forward strand.
AGTTCCGGTGCAGCTCGTGCTCGATCCCCAAAGCAAACGCGTGGCCGCGAGTAAACGAATTACATTAGCCGCGGAGGAGGAGCAAACCGTACACTTCGCGGCCGGTGAAGTGACCTCCAAAGGTGCGAGCACTGCGGCGGCATACTTCGAGATTCTCGCGCCGATCGATGACTTGCCCGACGACAATCGTTACTATCTCGCACCGGAGGCCACGCAGACCGCGCGCGTTT
>JABWAN010000972.1 GCA_013361015.1 Candidatus Zhuqueibacterota bacterium
AGCTTGTTTGGCGCGAGCTTGCTGCGACAATCTTTCGATTTCAGCGATGCGGTCGCGGGCACGAACATGAAGTTCTATAGCGCTTATAATACCGGTGGCGTCAACGTTGATGGCGTGCCGGCAACCGTGGCCGATAAGGTCGATACGGGAAAGGTCAATTGGATAGTCAACACCGGCAATCTCGGCACGTTCATCTCATTGGTGTCCGTGCCCGGCATCGGCACGCAGCAGCGATTGTATTACTACGATAACGCGAACGGCGGCACCGGCGAGGGCGGTAACGTCACAGTCGATACCGGCGATCTCAAATCGTACGGTGATTTTGGTATTCGCATTGACGGCAAGAACATCAGCGGCCAGTTCAGTTTTGATTTCAGCATGTATTATCTGAACGCGCTGCCTGGAAGCGACCCCGTCGTAGTCGGTGGGGAATTCAAAAGCTTGCAGGAAAATCCCGTGCAGGTGCTGGCTACGCAGCAGAGCAACACCAGCGCGGTGGCCTCGCCCACGGTTGACCCAAACAGTTTCGCCCTCTACGATGCCTATCCCAATCCTTTCGCGCCTGCGAAGGAAAAGATTCGGATCGCGTTCAATTCTGGCGCGGCCAAAGAGCGGGCCGAACTGCTGATCTACAACTTGGTCGGTCAAGAAGTCGTGCGTTTCACCAGCCGCGATGCGATTCGCTCGAATGGCCGTCAAGAAATCGCGTGGAATGGCGTTGATCGTCTCGGACGTGCGTTGCCCGCCGGCGTCTATTTTTATAGATTGCAGGTCGGCAAGCAGGTCGCGGTCAAAAAACTCGTGCTCGTGCGGTAAAATTCTTTGTGCAATTTCAGGGCCTTCCAGGTATCTACCGTCTGGAAGGTCCGAATCAAAATCACTGCGGCAGAGGTTTTTACTCTGCCGCTATTTTTTATTGGAAGGGAAATTACATGCTCAAACTCTTATGGTGTGGGATTATTGTGCTCTGCCTCGGCGCTTGCACGAAGCAAGAGCAGTCGAGCGTGCAACAGGCAACGCAGACTGCCGCGCCAGGTCTAAAGAAGATTTCTTATAAAAACGCGGAGGAATTGCAGCGCCTGCGCGCTTCCGGTGCGGAGATCATCGTGCAGCAAGCGGATTACGTCATCGTGCGCGCGGACAGCGCAGCCGTTTCCACGTTTGCCGCGAACGCCGCACCCGCGCAAGAACAGGATTTGATTCAGCGCCTTGCCTATGTGCAATTGCGCGATTCGAGCGATGTCCAAAGAATCGTCGATAGCGGCGCGGATTTGTGGGAAGTGCAATCCGACAGCGCCGTCGTACGCGCTTTTGATATTCAGCTTGAACGCTTGCGCGCTGCTGGCATGTCATTGCGCATCGCTAAACAGGACGCTTCGCAACCGGAGGGCAAATAATGAACCGCGCAAAATTTCCTTTCCAAACCATGTTGGAGTATAAACCTTTCTCCACGGGCCTACAACTTGCGGCGCTGCTGCTCGCTTTCTTCTTGGTCTTCAATGGCAGTTGCGACGGCGATGGCAACGACAATCCGCCGGACGCAGGTTTGTATCATACGTATGCAGAGCTCGATAACGATTTGCACGCCTTGGCGACGACGCATCCACAAATCGCGCAAGTCAGTTCGATTGGAAAATCCGTAGAAGGCCGTGAACTCTGGGCCATCAAAATTAGTGACAACGTCAACGCGCAGGAAAACGAAACCGAAGTAGTTTTTCTCGGCGGACACCATGCCCGCGAATGGATTTCCATCGACGTTCCGTATTTGATTGCACAACATCTGCTTGATGAATACGGCTCGAATCCACAAATCACTGCGCTCGTAGACAATGCCGAGATTTGGATCGTGCCCATGGTCAACCCGGATGGGCATCAATACTCGGTTACTGCGCAACGGCTGTGGCGGAAGAATCGCCGAAATAATGGCGATGGCACGTTCGGCGTGGATTTGAATCGCAATTACAGCTATCAATGGGGCGGGCCGGGCTCCTCGGGCGATACGTACTCGGAGATTTATCGTGGCCCGTCGGCCTTCTCTGAACCGGAAACGCAGGCCGTGCGCGATTTTTTGCAGGCACATCCGCCGCGGGCACTCATCTCATATCATAGCTTCTCACAGCTTGTTCTATATCCTTGGGGTTATACCAACAATGCGTCTCCACAACACGGATTGCTCGATAGCCTAGCCGTTGCGATTGCAAACCGTATTCGCGACGTGCACGGTCAAACCTACATCCCCGAACAGGCTTCGGATTTGTATCTCGCCAGCGGTGACACCGGCGATTGGCTTTTGGGAGTGCTTTCGGTTCCGGGATTTACTATTGAACTGCGACCGCGCAGCTCCGTGCCTGGCTTTGAATTGCCGGAAAACCAAATTCAACCTACGTTCGAGGAGAATCTTCCTGCCGCGCTCTTCTTGATGGAATGGGCGATCGCACAAGGAAACGTTACATTGTGAAGAGTTTTTCTGGAGAAACAAATCCTATGGACTGATGCGCGCTTTAAATGCATGTCAAGGGCGCGCCACCTGCTTAGAGGACGACCTGCAAGACATGCGGGGAGTATTCAAAACACCGGAGGCTCGGCGAGCAGAGGATGGTCACGTTTAACCAACCGCGTGCGCACGAACCTCTTCGGGTTGAAATTGACGAAAAGCTTTAACTTTTTGCCGCAAGTTTTTGGGGCCAGTTTTACGGCTTGCATTTCCAAAACTCGTTCTCTA
>JABWAN010000032.1 GCA_013361015.1 Candidatus Zhuqueibacterota bacterium
GTCCACGCGGATCGTGCGGGTGCTCCCGAGCCGCTCGAACTCCTGCTCCTGGAGCACGCGGAGCAGCTTCGACTGCAGCTCCAGCGGGATCTCGCCCACTTCGTCGAGAAAGATCGTGCCCTCGTGGGCCAACTCGAAGCGGCCGATCTTTTGGGAAATGGCCCCCGTGAAGGCGCCCCGCTCGTGGCCGAACAGCTCACTCTCCAACAGGCCGGTCGGAATGGCTGCGCAGTTGAGCTTCACAAAGGTGCGCTGCCGGCGGCCGCTGAGCCGATGGATGGCCCGGGCGATGAGTTCCTTTCCGGTCCCGGTTTCGCCCTGGATCAACACGGTGGCGTCGGTCGGCGCCACGATCTCTACCTGCCCCAACACCTGCTTGAGTACACGGCTTTCGCCGATGATGTCGTCGAAGCCATGTTCCAGACGAATCTCTTCTTCGAGGTAGAGCTTCTCTTCGGTCAAGCGGTCCTTGAGCGCCCTGATCTCCTGATAGGCTAACGCGTTCTCAACGGCAAGGGCGACCTGCCCGGCCACCTGGCTCAAGAACTCGACATCTTGCGCGCTGAAGGCATGCTCTTGGCGGCTGGCCAGATTCAAACAGCCGATCACCCGGTCGCGCGACAAGAGGGGCAGCGAGCAGATGGAACCGAACCCCTTCTCGACCAGCAGACGGAGCACGGCGTGCGCAAAGGTTTCCAGCTCCTGACGCTCGTTGACCACCACGGGGCGTTTCCGCTGCAGGGCCAGACCGGCCGGAGAATCGCTCACGTCCGTGACCACGCCCTCGGCCAGCGCCCCTTGATTGTCGGGAAAATCCAAGGCGTGAAGGCGCACACGTTGCGTGTCGCCGTCGCAGAGAACCAGGCTGGCATATTCTTGCGACACCATCTCGCGCAGGCACAGGCTCACCGCCTTGAATACCTCGCGCAGATCCAACGTAGACGCCATCGTGTTGGTCATACGCAGCAACAGTCCGAAGCGATCCCGCTGCCGCTCCACGTCCCGTTGCGACGCGGCCGCCGCCTCGCGGTTGAGGACATTCTCGACGGCCACCGCCACCTGCCGTCCGACCTGCTGCATCAATTCCAAATCCGACGTCCGGTACACATCCTTCTCCAGGCTCGAGAATTCCAACGCACCCAAGCGGCGGACCGCCGAGGTCAAGGGCACCAGGCAACAGGACTGAACCCCGTCTTCCCGCATCAGGCCGATGACCTCCGGCCAACGCTGCTCCTTCGTCAGATCGTTAAGCAACAGCGGCTCCTGCGTGGCCCAGACCAAGCCGGCCGGAGTTTCGTCGGGCGGACGTTCCTGGCCGCCGATGATGTCCGCCGGCACATTGGCCTGCAGCACATGGAGCCGCATGACCCCACGCTGGAGATCGTGCAGCGAGAGCCCGACGAAATTGACCGGCACGACTTGCGGGAGACGTTGGGCGAGGTCGCGAAAGAGTTCGGGCAGGAATACGGAGTTGTAATTGCGGAAGTAAAGTTGTAATCACGAGATGGTAATTCATCGTTCCTGCTTCATTTGCTTCAACATTTCAATCTCCGCTTCCAATCGTTTTTGCCGCCGCGACAGGCTGAGAATGTAACCCAAAAGCAACAACCACACGACCGTGAAGCCTGCAAACAAAAAGTCTAGATTTTTGTTAGAAGCCGGTTCGGTTGCTTGCATTGCGAAATTCAACCATGACAGCGCGAGCAGGAGGGACGGCATAAGCATATCCTTTCTACGTTATTTTGCATGCAGACATTATCAAGTCCCGAATATCCCTATGCAGTGGCCGCAACCCGCGTGCATAAATTTCTTGCAGCGCACAATGGAGGTTTCGAAAAAAGGTCAAAGCCTCACTCATTGCTGAATCAGCCACCGATATAACACAAACTCGGGGTTCTAGGAAAACGCGATCTCTCTTTTGAGCTGATCTACTTCCAGCCGCGTGCGCTCGACGCGCAGACGCATGACCATGAAGAAAACAAAGAGCAAGATGAAAACGACAATGCTGAAGATGAACGCGTAGCGCATGGTCGGCTCCAAACCGGAACCCGAGCCGCCGAACACGACGGGTTGCGGATGCAAGGTGCGCCACAAGCGATTCGCCAAATACACGATCGGCACATCCACAAACCCGACGATGGCAAACACCGCGGCGAAACGCGCTCCGCGCTGTTCCTCGCCGGTATAAGCGCGCAGCATGAGATAGCCGATATAAATAAACCACAGCACCAGCGTAGTGGTCAAACGTGGATCCCACGACCACCACGTATTCCACACGGGCCGCGCCCAAATCGGTCCGGTGAGGAGCCCGGTCGTGGTGAGTAGCACACCGACTTCCGCGGCGCAATTGGCAATGCGATCATGCCAAATGCGTTGCTTGGCAAGATAGAGTATGCTATACACAAAAGTCACGGTAAAAGCCACGAACGAAGTGATCAGCGGCGGTGCATGGAAATAGAAGATGCGTTGAATGATGCCCATGCTTTTCTCAGTGGGCACCAGTACAAACACGTTGTAGAGATTCACGATCATGAGCACGGCAACGACACTGCCGAGAATGACGCTCCAGCGTTGCAACTTCGCGGCCGAGGGCATCGCGATAACGGGCGGGCGCAAGCCAGTTTGGGCTGCGGTATTTTTCATAGTTCAATCCGACTATTAATTGTGAAACTCCCAGGCTTTAGAAACCTGACCAGTCTGTTTTTCACTCCTCCAACACATACTCGAATGTAACATAGCAAACCAGAATAAAAACCAAATCAAAGCCTGCGAGAATGCGCAGCCAGCCGCTCAAATCCTCCCATGTTCTGCCCGCGAGTGCGGCGGCGGTGGCATTCACCGCGGAAAGAATTACCGGAATCTGCACGGGGAAGAGCAGGATGGGCAGCATGATTTCGCGCGTGCGCGTGTTCACGGCAATGGCGCTGAACAACGTGCCCACGGAGGCGAAGCCGATCGTTCCCAATAGAAAGATCACAGCGATCTTATCCCACCCCGTGCCCAAATCCAAATTAAAAAACACCACCGAAAGCAGAAACGTCGGAATCTCGATGATGCTGATAAAGACGATATTGCCAAAAGCCTTGGCGAGAAAGAGCAGGCCGCGATCCAACGGCGCGAGCAATAAGCCGTGCAAGCTGCCGCGCTCGACTTCGTGCAGCATCGAGCGATGCAACCCGAGCACGCTGGCAAAAGTGAAGGCTACCCACAACAAACCGGGCGCGGCTTCTTTGGTGGCCGAACTGCCCGTTTCGAAGGTGAATGCAAAAATGACCACCACGATGAGCGCGAACATGAGCATCGAGGAGACCAGCTCTTTCGTGCGGAATTCGGCGAGCAGGTCCTTCCACACGAGCGTGGTGAGCTTGCGCATCGCGCTCATGAGTTGCCTTTCGCGATCAAGTCAAAATAGGTTTGCTGAAAATGCTCGGGGGCAATGCGCGCTGCGGATTCTTCCCAAATGACCTGCCCTTGCAAAAATACTGCAACCCGATCGGCCATGGCGAGGCCTTGCGCCAAATCGTGCGTGACCAGCAGAATCGTCCGGCGCTCGCTGCGAAGTTTTTGCAACCAGTTGGTGAGCATCATGGCTGCGTGTTGATCGAGGCCGGTGTAAGGCTCGTCTAAAAACAGAATGCCGGGATCGTGCAGCATGGCGCGCGCAATGGCAAGGCGCTGCTGCATGCCGCGCGAGAAAGCGCGCACGCGGTCATTGGCGCGGCGTGCGAGTCCGACTTCCGCTAAAAGCTGTTCGAGACGGGCGCGCGGGTTCGGCACATCATAAAGCCGTGCGTAGAACAACAAATTCTCCGCGGCGGTGAGATCATCGTACAAAAAAGTCTGATGCCCGATCACGCCCAATTGGCGCTGAATCGCCAGAGTTTTTTCTTTGAGTGTAAGCCCGAGGATGCGCACATCGCCGCTGGAAGGACGGGAGATTGCGGAAAGAATGCGAAGAAACGTGGTTTTGCCGGCGCCGTTCGGGCCGAAGATCGTCAGGCATTCGCCGGCATGGACGCGCAGCGAAATGCCGCGGAGCGCGTAGAAAGTGCCAAAGCTTTTTACGAGATTCTCGACATCAATCGCCACGGAGGAAGTGGCCTCGCGCGTCGCAAGGCTCATTTGAGGCGCGCTCCACACGCGCTGCAAAATTCGTCTTCGCGCTGCGTCTGCGCGCCGCACGCATGACAGAAGCGAGTGTTGCCGTCCTTCGCCCCGCTGCGTTTGGATTCGGCCGGCGTATGGCCTGCCATGCGATCGAGCGCATGCATGATTTTGACGGCTTCCTGTTTGTATTGCTCGCGCAAACTGGCGTAATCTTCTTCCGAAAGCTTGCCCATGCGATAGTCGAAGTCAATATCGCGTACGGCTGCGTAAATTTCGTTCTTGCGCGCAAGTAAATCTTCGTTTTGATGATTGACCGCGAAGCTGACCTTGCGCTGCGACTTCTGCAAAAGAGGATATGCGACGAAAACGATTGTCAATAAGGTCAAGACGATGCCAATGATTTCAACCATAACCATCCACTTTCCAATGCTATTTGCCACTACTCTGAACAATGCGCCGGCTGATGCAGACGATAAATCTGCACACCAGTTTAGTTGCCGAAGCGCTGGAATTCATCTTCAAAACGCTGGCCGTAAGGATCAGTTCGCTCTTTGGATGTTTCACCCGACACGGGCACGGCCACGAGGCTTTGCTTTTTCCATTTTGCCACAACGCGCCACACAATCACGCCGCCAATCAGCAGCGCGATGAATGGGAACGTCCACGCCGTGAGATTGAAACCTTCTTTGGTGGGAGCGGAAAGAATGCGCTCGCCGTACTTCGCCACCATGGCCTGCAAAACTTGTTCACGCGATTTGCCGGCCTCGAGCAGGTCAATGACTTCGTTGCTGTAGGTCCGCGATTCACTGCAAATCATGCCGCCGAGGCAATCTTGCACGGTCATGCCGCAGCCGCAATCGCACGCCAGCTCTTTGCGAATCGCGCTGAGAAAAGTTGGATCAATATTCGCCGGCGCAAGATTTTTTTCTTGCGCAAATACCGCCGCGGCAAACAAAAGAAAAAACAAACGGAGCGAAGTTTTCATATGTCATGTCCAGCTAAATTTCATCATTCCGAATTCGACGCAAGATACTAACCAAGAAATCGCAGACTATCAAGCAAAAAAAAGACCCGCCAGGTTTTAGCAACCTGGCGGGTCTTGCAAGTCTCGCGCTTATCGCCGCACGATGAAAGGCTTTCCGGCTCGGCGAGCTTTGGAAAGCCCCTTAAATTTTTTGCCGGCGTTCGCGTAAGCGACGCGCCAAGCCCATGCCCAACAAACCGCTGCCGAGCAGAATCATGGTACCGGGCTCCGGTGTCAAAGCCGTGTTCCCTTGTTGCACGGGAGAAAGAGTAGCGCCATAGCCAAAACGTTGCTGCCACGGTCCCATGCTGGAGGGACCATAAGTGCCCCAATTCGCCGTGCTCGCGGGCGCAAACAAATCATATGCGACCTGAATGACCAACGAAGAGCTACTTGCGAGTCCTGGAAACGTGGGGTTCATCGTCAGGTTTTTGTACACGACGCCGTTCGTCCATTTCAAATGCGAAGAAACATCGGTCGAGCCATCGATCAACGCGCTCACGATGCTGAAGCCGTTTACATTTGCGCCGGAAAAATCAAAAGCGCTTTTGTTGAATCGAATCCAAAACGAGGCCATCGGATCGGTGCTGCCGGGCAAATGTTTCAACTCGTAGGTGATGATGCCACTGGTCGTGGCGCCGAAATTATAACCGGGATTGTTGACCCACGGATTTGCGTTCATGGCAATGTTGAGCGCCGCCGAGGCTTCGCCGGCAACGAACATCAATGCCAGAGCTGCTAAGGTGAAGAATTTTGTTTTCATAATCATGTCTCCAATTTTTGCCGGTGCGAGCGCAGAGCGCGATGAGGATTTGCTATCCACGATATTGCAGAGCACATGCCAACTTGCGTTTTGCGTTCAAACGCCGACGCTCATATTGTTTTTACAACAATCCAAGCGGCGGTGTTCACAAAGCCGCCTGCAAATCTGTTTAGAAAATCGACATGCTCACCGCGGCTCACGCGCGTGCGATGATTTCACTGCGCTTTGCGTGTTTAGATTTCCGACACGTGGCGCGAGCGCAGTGAGGAACTCCTGCAGCAAGGCCAACCCGGCTTGCGTATCGTTTTCTTGATAGGCAACGCAAACACGATAGAAATAAACCGAGGTCACCCGCCGCTTGAACGCATTGACCATGAGCCGGATTTTCAAATCCATCTCGTTCTGCACAACTTTGCCATCGGAGACAAACCAATAGAGCACGATTTGCTGCTCGTCCTTTTTGTTGATATCCAATTTGCTCGCCGCGCCGAACATGTGCTCAAACGGCAGCGGAAATTTGTCGTTGCGCAGAATCGTCCAGCCCGCGCCCGGCAAACAGTGCAATGGAGAATGCACCTGCGCGCCAAATTGCTGGTCTTCATAATAGCCGACAAAAAACTCGACGCGGCGATTTTGTGAATCATAATAATTGCACAAAAGAATCTCATCTGCCTTCAGTTGCTGTGCAGTCTGTTCGGGCAAACGAGGTTCTTCCTTGCGCCAGCCGGGCAAATCCGGCACGAGGCGGCGCAGTTCGAAACGCTCCCGCGCTGCAAGTTTGGGCGCACGCAACCATAGATTGGCCGCGAATGCCGCGAGCATCAAGCCGAGGAGGAGCCAGTAACGCTGTGAGAATTGTACCATCTTAATAGTCCGGCTAAAATCGAGAGGAGCAGGAGTCCAAACAGGAAGACCATAATGCCGGAGCCTTCGTGCAGAAAACTCATGGCCGCTTCCGGGCTGACAAAAATTCCCAGCATGGCCAGAGTGATCAACCGAAAGATATTGGCGGCAATGGCAATGGGCACCGCGGCGAGAAACACAAACCCGCGGGCAAGATTCGACACCGGCGTCAAACATGCGAGCAACGCGCCGAGCGTGATCAGCACCATAATTGAGCGCAAGCCGCTGCACGCTTCAATCACTTCCAAGCTGAAACCGGAGAAATGAAGAATGTTGCCCTCTTGCTGACCGGCCATGCCCAGCCCGCGCATAATCCGAAATGCGCCCGTGCTCGCGATTTGTTGCAGAGGAAAAGTGAGGCGATAATAGACGACGTAGGGCAGCGGAATCATGAAGCCGAGATACAACAACGGCACGGAGATTTTTTTGAAGAAGCGCAGGCCCGCGAAATAGAGCACCATGCCGTACAGAGTGAGCAGCATTGCCGTACGCGCTACAAACCATTCTGCTCCGGCATTGGCAACGGTGTAGAGCAGTAACCCCAAGCTGCTGATTGCTAATCCCAAACCGATTGCCGGCTGCCTCGGAATTGCCTGCAGCTCGTTGCGTTTCTGCCAAAGCAAATACGCCGAGATCACGGGCACAAGAAAGCCGTGCTCGTAATTCGGATCGATGGTCCAATCGCGCACTAGCTCACGCAGAGCGGGAAAGAAAAGCGCAAGAAAGCAAAGCGCTAAGAGCGTGAGTGGTAGCCAGCGCCGTGCTTTTTTTTCCGTTGAGGCGAACAACGCCGATTTGCGTAATGCAGAGTTTTCGGATCTCATTGCGAGGGGAATAATTGCTTGATTCTGTCCTGTAATTCGGCAACCGTGCGTTGTATGCGATCGCTAAACATGAGACCGATCTTTGATGGCAACGACATTCGCATGGTTCGTACGATCGCCGTGGTCATAATAGACTTGATAATTTTTATACGATTGGGAGCCTTTCAGATACTTCGTTAGCCAACTTCCGAAGGCGCCGGTGTTCTGCCCTTGTTGAGATTCTGATTTCATATTGCGGTCCGCGCTGCCTTGAGGGAGATGATTCTTATACTTTCTTTGTTTGGGCATGCAAATTCGTTGGCATGATAGCTCTACATTCGTTCGTAAAAATCAACTCCAACGTTCTCTTCGCATTCTCCTGCCACAAGAAACCCTTTTCAAAAACGCTCTGCGCGGCGCGCGCTTCCACACGCTTGCGCTTCGCAGAATCGCGCAACAGTTCTGACAACGCCGTGCGCAAGCTTTCCTTATTCTCCGGTTGAAAAAGATAACCGTTGTCACGATCGCAGAGGATCTCACGAATATTAGGTTGATCGGGTGCCACGATACATTTGCCCATGCCGAGGTATTCGAAGATTTTCATGGGGCACGCATACTCCGGTGCTTTAGGCTGCACGGCAATGTCCATCGCCGCGAGATGAGCAGGAACTTCTGCCCTGGCAATCGGGCCAGTAAAGATCACGGAAGCTTGCAGTCCGTTTGCTTGCGCATACTGCTTCAAATCCGCCTCGGCCGGACCTTCACCCACCAACAACAGTCGAACGTTTTGCTCGTGCCAACGCGACTCATGCATGATTTCCAACAGCATTTCCAAACCGTGCCATTTACGAAACCAACCCACGAACCCGATGACCGTCTTATCTTCCAAGCCGTAACGCACGCGCACCGCCGCGCCGGAAACATTGGGATGAAATTTCTCCGCAGCGATGCCGTTCGGCATTACCACCATTTGTTCTGTGGGCACACCTTGTTCATGCAACATATCCCGCAGCACGCTCGAAACCACGAGTGTATGCGCGCTCTTCGAACAAATCCAGCGTTCGGAGAAACGTGCCAGCCGCTTGAACATCAGCTTGCCGAGTTTTTCTTGTTCATGGCGCAAAGGCGCATTGACTTCGAGCACGAGCGGAATGCCGAAGCGCCGGCTTGCCCACACACCGCAAAACGTGTTCAGTGCGTAGCGCTCGTAAATCAGGTCGGGGCGTTGGCGCTGGATGGCTTGCGCGAGACGATGATAACCAACGAGATTGTACGACAGGCTCATTAGTTCATACAACCACGCCGGAGCCAAATCCGCGCACCGCTTCCATTTTTTGTTCGGCGCTTCTTTTCCGCTCTCACCCTCGCGCTGCACGAGCGCGACGATTTCCACCTCGTGCCCCAGTTCGCGAAAAGCTTGCACCATTGCGTAGATGTGAATGCCCTGCGCGTCTTCCGCCTGCGTGCGATGGTGATAGAGGATTCGTCGCTTGTTTCCCGCTGGAGCGGGGCCGGAGGGATGTTTTCCAGAGTGAGGATTTGCTTCACGTCTTTTCATATCAAATAGCATTTGCTTTTGCAGCCAGGTTTCGTTACGCTATATTCAACAATTGAACAAACGAGGATGGAGACATGCACACCGAGCTTCTCACTCAATCTCTGCCCGCCGAAGCGCCCGTAGCCGATCCGGTGCGCTTTGAAGAATACTTGGATTGGCTTACGGAAGAAAAAAAAGCCGACCTACTTGACGGGGTTATCTATATGCAATCACCGCCTTCTGATCGCCACGAAAAAATTTTCGTTTTCTTGTTAAACGTTCTCAATGCATATGTCGTTCGCAAAAAGCTGGGGATCGTGCGTGGCTCGCGCACGGCCATCAAATTTTCAGAGTATAACGGCACGCAACCCGATTTGGTTTTCATCAGCAACGCCAACCGCGATTTGATTCATCCCTACTTCGTGGACGGCGCCGCGGATATGGTCGTCGAGATCATTTCTCCCAGCACACGCCATATCGATCGCGTCAAGAAGATGGCGCTCTACGCGCAGCACGGCGTGCGTGAGTATTGGCTGATCGATCCGGATAAAAGAACCGCCGAGTTCTTTCGCAATGATTACGGCTCATGGAATCAAATTGCCGTGCGCGAAGACGGCGCATTCCGCTCGGAAGCCATAGCCGGTTTTTGGATGAAAGTCGAATGGCTTTTTGCCGCAAAACCATTGGACATTGTCAATACGGTTATGGAGATCTTGGCGGGCAAGCCTGCCACAAAGAAAAAGCGCGTGCCCAAACGCTGACGCAAAGAATGCACGAAGTTTCTTCCGCTAACAACACTACCCCAAACACCCCTCCTCCCCTCTAAGAAGAAATTTCTAAAACTTCCTTCTTGGTGCGACAAGTCTGCGCGGCATGAGAAACCAAAGCCATCTCAAAAGTCTCCTCCACTGCGCGCGCAACCTTCTCCCACGTTCTTTCTCGTGCATATTGCACCAATGCCGCTTTGTTCCAAGCCGTGTTCATCGCGCGCGCGAGCGCCTGCGCCAAGTCTTCTTCGTTGCGATTCGTTAAAATGCCGAACGCTTCGGAGGTGATGATCTCCGGAATGCCCCAAACTTTCGTGGCAATTACGGGCGTGCCGCAGGCGAGCGCTTCGAGCACCACGTTCGGCCAGCCTTCACGCTCGCTCGCCAGACAAAAATAGTCCGCGGCGCTGTACCAACGCCTCAATTCGGCATGCGGCTGCGCGCCCACGAGTTTGACGTGTTCTTCGAGCTGCAATTCAGCAATGAGCTTCTCCAACTCGTTGCGATAAGCCCCCTCGCCGACAATCACCAAACACAAATCATGCACGCCCCGTTGCGCGAGGCACAACTTGAGTGCTTTGATCAACACGTGAAAGCCTTTGCGCGGAATCAATTCCCCTACGGACAGAATAATTCTTTTCTCGGGCAAATTAAGCGCGCGCCGGCTCTCTTCTTTATCGCGCGGATAAAACTTGCTCGCGTCCACACCGTTGGGGATGACTGAAATTTTTTCTGCCGGCGCCCCAAGCTGCATCATCGCATCCTTCAACGCTTGACAAACCGCGATCACATGCTCGGCGTGAGCGAGCGTGTGGCGCAAGAGCCGGCGAATGATCGGGAATCTAGCAAAGAGATTTATGTCGCTCCCACGCGCCGAAACCACAACGGGCTTATTGAAATGCTCTCCCAGTTTGATTGCGGCAAAGCCGTCGGGGTAGACATAGTGGCTATCGATGAGATCGAAATCAAACTTGCGTTGGATGCGTTTGATGAGCGGCAAGACTGAGAGAAACATCGTCATGCCATATGTGCTCATGCCGACCTTCGGGGTCATGAAATAGCGCGGGTGATAAACCTCGAGGCCTTCAACCTCCTCGCGCGTTTTGATTTGAGAATATTTCCAGCGGGCGCCGAGCTTAATCGGCGGATAGTATGGCACGGGCGCGACCACCATGACTTCATGGCCATGCCAGCGCGCAAAGCTGGTCATGCGCTCTTTTACAAACACGCCGAAGTTCGGTGAAAGATGATTCGGGTAGAGTGTGGTGAAAACCAAAACTTTCATATGACAATATTAAGATGGCACAGGCTTCCTGCCTGCGTTGTTTGGTCCTTCATAAGGGAGGTTCATGCTGCGAATCGCCTGCCCCAACTTTCGAGCATGAGCAGCGCCCACAAGTGCTGCGCATAATCGCGCGTGCCGCGCTGGTGCTGTTGCCACCAGCGTTTAATTGTTCCAACTGCCAGCCATTCCGCAACGAAAGCGTCGCGTGCAAACACGCGCTCCTCGAACACGGCCCTCAAGTCGGTGCGCAGCCATTGTGCGAGGGGGATCGAAAAACCCATCTTCGGGCGGCGCAAAATTCCCTGCGGCACGATATCGAGCAGCGCGCGTTTGAAAATGTACTTACCCTCGCCGTTGCGCAGCTTGTAATGTGCGGGAATGTGCGCGATGTGTTCCATAAACAGATGATCCAAAAGCGGCACGCGCACCTCAAGTGCATGCGCCATACTCGCGCGGTCGACCTTGGTGAGAATGTCATCGACCAAATAGGTTTTGACGTCGACGTATTGAATGCGTGAAAGCGGATCCCAACCTTCCGTGCGACGAAAGTGCGCTTCCATGACCGAATAGGGATCGTAGTCTTGCAACGCGCGTTGCAGCGCGGGTCGGTAGCACTGTTGCTTCATCGCAGGATGGAACCAACTCATGGTGTGAAAGTAACCGCGCTCGGGTGTGAGTGCGAGATTCGTGAACAAAGTTTTTGCGCGGAAAATTTGCGGCAGCCAATCCGCTTTGGGATAAATTTTTCCCAACGCACTGAAGAATGGCGCGCGCATGCCTTGCGGCATAAAGTGGCGCAAGCGATTTTCGAGCACGTCAAAACGATACCGCCGATAGCCCGCAAAGTTTTCGTCTCCGCCGTCGCCGGAAAGGCAAACGGTTACGCGTTCGCGCGCGACTTGCGACACGTAATAAGTCGGCACCATCGAAGAGTCTGCGAACGGCTCGTCAAAATGCCATGCGAGCGTATCCAAAATTTTTGCAGCCTCGGCGCGCACGATCTGCTCGTGCGCGTTGGTGCGATATTTTTCTGCGACGAGCCGCGCATACGGCAACTCATCGAACGCCGACTCGGCAAAACCGATCGCAGCCGTGTTGACCGGCTGTTCGAGCAACCGTCCCATCAAGCCCACGACCGCGCTCGAATCGATGCCGCCGGAAAGAAACGCACCGAGCGGCACTTCGCTCATCAATTGTGCCGCAACGGACTCGCGCAAAGCCTCTTGAATATCCGCAGCGAGCTCCGCTTCGCTCTTTCCGTTTTGCGGCGAGAAATCCAAATCCCAATACTCGAACTCCTCGAGTCCGGCCGCGGAGACGAGCAGGCCATGGCCGGGCCGCAGCTTGCGAATATTTGCAAAGATCGTTTTCGGTGCCGGAATGTACAGATAGGTGAGATAGTCGTCGAGCGCGTGCGGATCAATCGTGCGCGCGACGCTCGCGTCTTGCAAGAGAGCTTTGATTTCCGAAGCGAAGAGAAACTGGCGGCCGTCCCAATAATAGTGCAGCGGCTTAATGCCCACTTGATCGCGTCCGAGAAAAAGTTGTTGCGCGCGCTCGTCCCACAACGCAAATGCAAACATGCCGCGCAGCTTGGGCAATAAATGCCGGCCCCACTCCTCATACCCGTGCAGCAATACTTCGGTGTCGGAATTGGTTTGGAAGCGATGGCCCTTCGCGAGTAACTCGCGGCGCAGCGCGAGGTAGTTGTAGATCTCACCGTTGAAGACCACGACGAGGCTGCCGTCTTCGTTGTACATCGGTTGCTGTCCGCTCGCGACATCGATGATTTTCAAACGGCGATGACCAAGCCCTACTGCGCCGCGCACGTGAAAGCCTTCCGCCTCCGGCCCGCGATGCGCAAGGGTTTGCGTCATACGGTGAACGACTTCCGCTTCAACTTGCACGCGGGGATCAATGAAAATTTTGCCGCAGATACCACACATATGATATGCGAAATGATGGGATAGTGACTATATACTAGTACAACAATGTTAAGCCGGCGCTCCTCCACGGTGTCTTTCTGGAAGAACCTTCCCTCGCACTGGAGACATTTCCTAAAACAAGCTGTGTACCGAGCACTAGGAATGGTTCTTACAGAATGACATCAACGCGAGGAAAGCGCAATCAAGTTTGTGACCTCGCGAAGAATTGCCATGTCTCGCCCAGCCAATTTGCCCCTGCGTCTGCTCCTGCTCTATGCGCTGTTCATTATTTACGCCACGACCATCCCCTTTGCGTTCAGCGCGAGCTTGGAATATGCTTCCGAGAAATTTTGGGCGTTTGTCGCCGACCCTTTGCAGCTCAAAATGACGCGGGGCTTGGTGTTGACGGATCTCGCGAGCAATGCCCTGTTGTTCGTGCCTCTGGGTTTTCTCATCCTCATACTCGAATCGCATTCGTCGCGCGCCGTGCCTCGCATGCGTGCGGTGTCGTTAGCGCTGCTGGCAGGTTTCATATTGAGCAGTTGCGTGGAATTCCTGCAGCTCTTTTCGAAAACGCGCACGACGTCATTGCTGGACATTGCCGCGGACGCTGCCGGCACGATGATCGGCGCGGGCTTGGCGTTGCGCTATGAAGCATATTTCCGGCAGCACATTCTTGCTTATCTCCAAAGACAGCGCGCCAATTCGCCGCAACTTGCGCTCTTCTATGTTTATGCCGGGCTGCTGTTGCTTTCACAACTCATTCCCTTCGATCTCACGCTGGATTTTTCCATGCTCAAAAAGTCGGTGAAGTCTATCGACTTTTATCTGCCGCAAACCGCAACCGATTTGGGCGAGCTTTTCACAGAGGCGATTCTCTATACGGCCTTCGGTTTTCTCTGGCTCCGAGCGCAGAAAGACAATGCAGAAACGCGCACAATCGTACAAGCCCTCGGTTTGACCGCCGGGGCTGCGCTCGTGATCGAATGCGCGCAGGTCTTTCTCATATCGCACACCGCGGCCGCGCGCAATCTTTTGGCAGGATTGGAGGGCGGATTGTATGGCGCCGTATTACACATCGTCATAGCAAGGCGCACGCGCCATTTTCACATCTCGGCGCGGGCCGAGCGCGCACGAAAGCTCACGCTCGATTTGGCAGCGGCACATGGCTTGGCGTATTTTTTTCTCGTCGAATTGCAGCCGTATGAATTCGATTTTGCTCGGGAGAGCATAGCACGAAAGCTTCATCAGTTCAATTGGCTGCCCTTTATCGAATATTTTTCCCGCACCACTACCAAAGCGGTTCTGGATTTGAGCGAAAGCCTCGTCTGTTTTGCAGTATTGACGCTACTACTGTGCGCTCGCCGCCGTCCTTT
>JABWAN010000973.1 GCA_013361015.1 Candidatus Zhuqueibacterota bacterium
TGCCAAAGCATATTGATCAAAAACTTGCGCACGAGTGATCATGGCGCGAGTTTAGGCTCCAAACTCACTCATGGAGGAAATGTGAAACGTTCGCTTTTTGTGACTGTGCTAATGACGATCCTATGTGGTATTTTATGGATTTTGTTTCTGGCGGCTACGCATCAAACGCCCATTGTCGATACCAATGCTACGCTACAGGCAGAGCAAGCCGAAGCGACGGTCACAGCGCGACAGTGATCACTATTGTCTTGGCAGACGATAGCAAGAAACCCAATCCCTGCTTGTGATGAAACGCAAGCAGGGGCATTTTTTGATCATCGCACTCCACAGCGCCTTCCTCGGATTACTTCCCACACCTTGCGCAGGTTTTAAAATTGCGCAAGGTGTGGAAAGACGAGTTTTATTGACGCAACAATTCGAAAAAATCTTAAACACTCTCGGCGAATTCAAGCTCTGCCGGTACAAAGTTGTAGTATTTGCCTCGGTCATTTGAGTACTCGCTTGGCGAAGTCTGGCTGGCGGGGCGGCAAAATGACCGTTTTTTGTTGGTAGACCGGCCAGGGTCGGCGGGTCATGGCATTGCAGGGACGTTCAACTCGTAACCGGTACCCGAGCCGTGAGTGAAAGAAGATCGAATACCTGGCAAAGAAAAAAAGTCAATCGTCCTGTTTCGCAGGACCAATCCAATTCCAGTATTGATGTGGAAAGTTCCGACGTCCAAAATCTCACCCCTTTTCGCGCAGGCTACGTTGCCATTGTAGGGCAACCCAATGTCGGCAAATCGACATTGCTCAACACGCTCTTGCAATACAAACTTTCCATCGTTTCACCCAAGCCGCAAACCACTCGCCGCCAGATTCTCGGCATCGTCAATCGCGCGCACAGCCAAATGATTTTCTTCGACACGCCGGGCATTTTGGAGCCAAGCTATCGTTTGCAACACACTTTTGTGCGCGCCGCACATGCTGCCATGAAACAGGCCGACGTGCAGCTTTTCCTGCTCGAGCCGGAGTCTTCCGCGCGGGCGATGGACAACGAAATTCTGCATCGCCTGGCGGATACCCAGCGCCCCATCGTGATCGCGATCAACAAAATCGACAAGTTTGAAAAGGGCATTTTGCTGCCGTTGATCGCTCATCTCAAGGATAAGCCGGGCGTCAAAGAGATCGTGCCCGTTTCCGCGTTGCATGGCGATGGCGTGGCAGAGCTTGCGCAGGCGTTGGAGAATTATCTTCCGGAGCACGAGCGCTTTTACCCGGAAGATCAAATTACAGATCATCCCGAAAGATTTTTGGCCGCGGAGATCGTGCGGG
Source organism: Candidatus Zhuqueibacterota bacterium (assembly GCA_013361015.1). Classification (GTDB taxonomy): domain Bacteria; phylum Zhuqueibacterota; class Zhuqueibacteria; order Zhuqueibacterales; family Zhuqueibacteraceae; genus JABWAN01. Next base: position 1,314 of record JABWAN010000973.1, read on the forward strand.
AGAAAGTTTTTCTGCGCTACGGTGAAGAAATTCCGTATTCCACCAGCGTGCGCGTGGAGGAATTCATCGAGCGTCCCGGCCACAAAGATTACGTCCGCGCTGTGATCTACGTCGAGCGCGAATCGCAAAAGGGCATATTGATCGGCAAAGGCGGATCCGCGCTCAAGCAAGTGGGCAAAATGGCCCGTGAAGAATTGGAAGCTTTGATCGAACGGCCCGTCTATCTGGAGCTGTTTGTTACCGTCAAAGAAAAATGGCGTGATCGGGAAAGCGAGTTGCGCAATCTCGGTTACGTGTGAAAATGAAGCAAGCGTCTTGGACGCAGATTTCCACTGATATTCACCGATAAGATCAGTGGGAATCTGCGTTGATATGCGTCCAAAGCTTTTCGTCGCGGCGCGTCATGTTAGTCTTTCTCACCTCACTCCGAGTTTTGCATGAGAAACTGGAAATGGCCTTCCCTCACCAACCCGGCGGTGGGGCTCGTTGTCATTCTGCTGCTGATCGCTCTCATCTTCAACAGCCATCTCGAGCAATGGCTGATGCGCTTGTCCATGGCTGCGTTGTTTTGCACCGTGATCTATTTGCGCGATAACACCAGCGCGGATCGGTGGATTGCCATTGCGATTATTGCAGCAGGCACGTTGCTTTCGCTCGTGCTGATGAGGTAGGAGGCCGGAGGGTTGGTTTAATCAAACCTTGAGGATTGATGCCTACGCCTCGGAGTTGGAGATATGACAGCGGGAAAGAAAAAGACGGCGAGGAGCATCTTCGCCGTCTCACACAAAACTGACGCACTCACCGCATCAAAGTCAGCTTGCTCACCTGCTTTTGCCCCGCCGCTTCGAAATGAATGAAATAAACCCCACTAGCAGCTTGCTCGCCGTTTTCGTTGCTGCCGTTCCATGTGACGAAGTGCTCGCCGGCTTTGCGCTCTTCGTGAACCAGTTCGCGCACGAGTTGGCCGTTCATGTTGAAAATGCGAAGCGTAGCGAGACCCGCTTCTGGCGTGACAAAACGAATTTGTGTGTTGGGATTGAAGGGATTGGGGTGCGCCGATACGAATGACGTCGTTGCGCTTTGTGTCGTTGGAACGGACACCGGTTCGCTGCCAATGTTTTGCGCCCCGATATCTTGTGGCCCATAAGCATGCACCAATGCGCCCCCAACTTTCGTCAGATCCAGATTGCTCAACGTCGGCCGCAAGCGAACGCTCTTCCCGCGCAGCGCGAGCACGAGCACCGGCGACGACGTCATGTACTGCACCAGCCCCGCGTAGAAGGGCTTCCCCTCGTGGGGCTTGTAGTGCTTCTGCGCCGTGGCCAGCGGGATCTTCATGAACTTCGCGCCGGCGATCTGAAGGCGCGGGCCGATGTCCAGGGATTTGTGGGCGACTGGCG
>JABWAN010000974.1 GCA_013361015.1 Candidatus Zhuqueibacterota bacterium
ATATTCCTCCAGCGGCGGCAGCGGGTCGCCGGGTTCCTCCCGCAATTTGCGATTGCGCTGCACGGCTTTGATCGTGCGGCCCAACGCATCGATTTCGATGCTGGCAGGCGTGAAGTGATGCTCTTGCGGGGCGCGGTCATTTAACGGCGCGCCTGCCGGGCTGGTGCACAGCGGCGCGAGATCGTTGGCATCGTAGGTGTAAGCTTCCCACGGGCTCGGAGTGAAATGCGTCATTGCATCACTCGTCATGGGATCATTGGGAATGCCGTAAATGACGCGTTGTTCCGAGCCGTCGGGATTAACGGTGCGAATGACCTGTCCACGCGGGTCGTAATACATCTCGGCTTTTTGGCCCAACTGGTAATCTTCCGGCGTGGCATAGCCGAAGCCTTTGTCGCAGTACGGCTCATATTGCTGCACCACGAGGCCTTTGTTGTTGTAGATCTTCCAGCCGCTCACCACCACGTTGTCCGCTTCGCCGGGCTGGCGCACTCGGCCAATGCTGGCGCCGGGTTTTTGACTGATGTCGGTGGGCATCAGTCCCGTGCCGAAATTTTCGTCGCCGAACAGCACGTCTTCAGCTTGCACGCGCGTCTGCACCAGCCGCCCGAAGCCGTCGGAATATTCCACCGTGGTGATGGTGTCATCGGCGTGGCCGGCGGGCACATCGGTATCGAGAGCGTGGTATTCGCGGGCGATGCTGCGCGCGTAAACCGGCTCCCTGCGCTCCATGAAGGCAAAGAAATCGTATTCCAAACGCCGCGAGGGTTTATCCGGCGTATCGCCCACGGTTTCGCCCTCCTTGCCGTTGACGAAAAATGCCGTCGCCAATCCCAATGGCGAAAACGTGAAGCGGCTGCGATTATCATTGGCATCTTCGGCCTGATAAGGCTGCAAGACGCGATAGTCGTACCAGGCGCGTTGCGTGAGTCCCAGCGGGTCGGTTACTTTTTCCGGCAGCAATTGGTAACGATCGTATTCCACCGTTGTCTCGCGATCAAGCGCATCCCGCATCGCCAGCGGCAGGCCCCGGCCGTTGGGTGATTGATGCACATCGAGCAGAGTTTTGCCGCCCTCCACCCAATAGCCGCGCGCTTGCGGACCGGTGTCATCGTAAAAAGTGTAGCCGGCGAGAGGCGGCAGTTGCTCGCGGAAAGCTTGCGGGTATTCTTCCGGCCAGGCTGGATTCGCAGTTTGCAACCAAACGGGATCGCCGGGATCGCCGGCTTCGGTTTTCCAAGCCTCGCGCAAAATGTCTTCGGTGATGATCAAACTCTCACTGCGCACGGCTGCACCGAAGTTGCCAATCTGGCCGTAAGGCAAGCCGGTGAAGGCTTCGCCGTCGTAGTAAGAAATATTCTGCGCCGTGATTTCCAAAAAACTCGGATCACCGGCCTTCGCCTTGAGATCGTAGAGCGCGAGGTCGCCTTTGTGCTTGAGTTCCCAAGCCGTGGTTTTGGCTGTGCGGTTTTTCAGATAGGGCGTTTCCCCTGTGGAATAAGCAAACTCGGTGCGGCTCACCGTGGCGAGGAAGGGACGGCTTTCCGGAAAAATATTGTCCGGACGGCGCCATGTGCGCGGACAAGCAATGGCGATGGCCGTGGCCGGCTGGCCGTACTCGTCGTAATCTTCCGTAAAGCTAAACTGCGTCATGGGATCGTCACCGCGCTCCCATTGCGTCGTGCGTTGCGCCATGGCGAAGGGGTCGTCTCTGCCCGGCCCGGCTTCTTCGCGCAAACCGGTGAGCGATTCTGTCACGGTGTAAGGACGATCTTCGCGCTCGCTGCCATCGCGAGCATAAAGCTCGGTGCGCAGAATGCTGCCGCGCAGCGTGCGCAGGGCATCGCGCTTCACGCGCCGCGGCAAATTTTTCAGAAAGTCGCGCATTGCTGCCGGGCGCTCGAACATCGCAGGATCGCCCGACCAATATTCGCGACTGTAATCCGGTTCCTGCCAATCGCCAAACTCATTCCCCACCGGCCCGAGATGAAACCAGGAGCGCGTTTCGAGCGGCGGCGTAAACATCTTTAGTTCAACCGGCTCGAACGTTTTACCGGGATGCAGCCCGCCAGCATGATAATCTCCGAAGGTCTCGGTGTCGCGTTGATCCACCCGGCCAAAGCCGCGAAACTCGCGCTCGGCGCCATCCCAATAGCCGTGATGATAGCTGTATTCGGTAGTGAGCTTGCCGCCGGAAATTTCATCGATCACTTCGGTGCGGGAGACCACTAGCACAGGCATGGGCAATGGCGTCTGCCAGCGCGTTTCCGGCCGCTTCTGGTCTTCGAGATAAAAACGCGTCGAAGGCTCGTACTGCACGCGGGTGATAGCGCCCATGTGGTTGTTCATTTCATGGAGCAGATACGGCTTGCGGCCGCCGGTGATATCGAGAAAGAGCAGCGTGTCATTCGAGGCCGGTGCCGAGCATGTCGGCCAGGCGCACGGCATCCATGTCGGTGGTATCCGGCGTGCCGTCGATCACGATCGGATCGCTCCAGCCATTGCCTTTCTGATTGATCCACAGCGTCACCTCGTGGTGATCGACATAAATCAGGTCGGTCACGCCGTCGCCGTCAACGTCGCCGAGCAAAATGCGGCGGGGATCGTAGCCATACGGAAAGCGCGGACTGTGGCGCATGATGACGCGCTTGCCCCAATTGCCGTAACCGAGATTGGGCCAGTATTCGACTTTGCCGTCGTGGATGAGCACGATATCGGTCAAACCGTCGCCGCACATATCGCTGAGGCGGACGCGCGGATCGGAGAAATTGACATTGGGAAAATCCGCGAGGGCGCGGCGCTCGACAAAGCGCGTTTCACTCCAGCCTTCTTTCGGATCATTGAAGAAGCACTCCATGCGGTTGCCGGAGTGGATTGCATCGGTGATGCCGTCGCCGTCGAGATCCACCAGCTTGACTTCCGGATCCGCCAGATTGAAACTGGGCGCTACTCTTTGACGCCGAAAAGAATGGCGATCCCAATTCGGTTCGTTGGGATCGAACTTCATGGAGTAGTAACCCGGCAGGCCGTTATCCGTGGCCATAAGATCGATGCGGCCATCGCCATCCGCGTCGATCATTTGCACATTGGCATCGGCCAGCGAAATGCCCAACGGAACTTCCTTCATCTGCCGCGGCAGATCAAACTCGCCATTGCCCAAATTGCGCCAGTAACGCACCGTGCCGTTCATCTGCATGATGTCCGGCAAGCCGTTGCCGAAAAGATCGACAAGCTCATGGTCAGCCGCGCCCAACGATTTTGCCGGCAAATCACGGCCTCGCAGTGGAAAGAAATTGCGCTTCTCCAGCTCGAATTTGGAGTAGCCAAATTCCAGCGGCGGCAGTTCCTCGGTCAGGTCGCCATCGTGGCCAATGACTTTCACCCGGCTCAACAGAGAACTGCCATTCAACGGCAGGCCGGATTGCAAGTGCTGCCATTCTGCGCGCGCGGCATCACGCTGCGATACCAGCGCTTCGTTGGTTGGGTCGGCTGCTAAAGCCGCTTCAAGTCCGGCGAGTTTGGCTTGCGTGTCTGCGACTCTTTGATCGAGATAGATGAAGCGCGTGGTGCGCACGAGGCGCTCTTTATCGGCATGGGTGCGTACTTCGACATGCGTACAACGTTTGCGGGTGCGGATTTCAAAGCCGGCGCGATAATCAGAGGCGGGATCAGGGCGATCTTCATAGTGAAAAGTCACCGAGACCAAATAATCAGTCTGCCCATTTTCTTTGGTGAAGTCAACGTACTTGATGCTCCGCAGATAAAGCTCATCCCAGTGATGCGGCCCGTCCTGGCCGGCATCATGTTCGTATTCATAAACGATGTGATTGCCAAAGACATCCTGCGTGCGAGTGAGCTTCCAGGCGAAGATATTCTTCCGCTCAACTGGATCAGCCACGACCGCCGGGTCCTGCCAATCATCCGCAGGTTCGCTTGGCCGCGGCGTGCCATAAAAACTGACCAAACCATCCTTGCTCTGCACTTTCCAATAATTGTTGCCGCCGGTATGATAATGATCGATGAGAGCAAACAACCCTTCCGTGCGCGGACGGTAGCGCGTGACGTCTGCAAGCGCGCCTGAAACCGGAAACAGATCTTCTGCACCGGAGAGAACAAAGGTGTCGCGGCGTTCCAAGTCCACAGCATCATCGCGATAGCGCGGAATGCCTTTGGAGGTTTTGCGCGTCAGTCCCGGGATGCTCAAGCTCCAGCCGAGTCCGAACGGACTATTGCCATTGCCGGAGCTGTAAACAAGATTGATTTCCGGTTGAAAACCGTTGCGTCCCGCCGGCAGTGCGATGGGCACGGTGAAATTGCCGGTGCCCGTGAAGAGATCAGGCGAAAACGTCTCGCCGATGCCCTTTTGTGCGCCTCCGCCTTTGGGGAGGGAGATGATGGAAGTGGCGGATTTGTTGCTCATAGTTCTCAACCGGCTTGAAATATAAATTTGTGTTTACACCGCTTCTTTTACGTTTTTCGTTCGCGCTTCGATTGTTTGTGCTCTCTCCTGGTGGATGGTGCCTTCGAACTGATTGACAAAATGCTCTGGAAACCACGTTCCCATTTTCAATCATAACAAAGGACATGCCAAACACGAACACCATTTTATAACTTAAATATTTTACGGGCTTATACTGTGAATCCATTGCACCAATTGAGATGAAAATTTATCCTTTCGTATCAGAATAATGATACAAAAGGATAAGGCTAAATTGCAGCTTGTAATCGCGGAAACCTGAAACCACCCCACCCCCTCACTCCTCAACCCGCAAATTCTTCAGCAACCGGCTCAAATAGGTGGGCTGAATCTGCAAAATCTCCGCAGCTTGCTTTTTAGCACCGCCAGTGTATTTCAAAACATTGGCGAGATATTGCCTTTTCAGCTCCAGGACGGCTTCGTCCCAGGGGCGCGGTTGAAACAACGTGCCGCCGCCGGCAGGAGGCGTTTCAAAAAATGGAAAATCGGTTTGGCGGAGTTGATCGGATTGGCAGAGCACCACGGCGCGCTCCATGGCGTGCTCCAGCTCGCGGATGTTGCCGGGCCAGGCGTAGGCCTCC
>JABWAN010000975.1 GCA_013361015.1 Candidatus Zhuqueibacterota bacterium
TTGAATTGATTGACGCCATTTTGCTCACCGCCGGCTCGTGGAATAAAGACGCCAACGGCCATTATCTTGTCGATCGCGAAACGGTGCGTCTCGTGCGCATGGGCAATCTCCGCGATCCGTATGGCAACCCGGTGTAAGGGACGCAATGACACGAAAGTTTCTGACCGCCCTCGCAATCCTCATCTTCATGCAATTCACCTCCGCCGTGGCGCAAGTTTGTTGGCGTTACGAGCACGATGCGGCGTGCACCTCTTACCCCATCACGGATTTCACCCTCACCACGCCTTTTCCCGGCGCTGCGGGTTTGCCGGAGCGCCACGTGGATTTTGCGACCAACTTAGGCTGGCTCTTTGAAACAAACGAACGCGTTGCACTCGGGCCGGCATTCTTCTTCAGCGCATACTTGAACGGCGGATGGCATTCGCAATGGGGCTTGCATGGGCGTGGAAGATTTTATCTGACTGAGAAATGGCAATTGCAAATCTCTCCCGGTGTGATCGTGCGCGACAGCCCTTATCCCGACGGCTTTGCGGGCTATAGCGTGGCAGTCGATGTCATGCACAAAGATTGGGTGGGATTCACGGCGCGGCTTGATGTCGTCAAATCCTATCCCGAAGGCCACGACACGGTTTTTCTATTCGGCCTCAAAGCCGGTTCGTACATCGGCATGGGCATGAGCGGCGCGGGTGCAGTGGTGGGAGGGATTGCATATATCGTGAGCCAGATTGATTGAAGCTTTTGAGGCGCTTTTACAGGTTTGCTGAGGCGAGCGAAATTGTCTCCCCTTAAGAAACGAAACAAAAATTTTTCCGAATTTCATGTGGAGATTGTGATGTTCTTCCAAAACGTTTATGAGAAAGGCCTCGCGCAAGCGAGTTATGTGATCGGCTGTCAAGCCACGGGCACGGCCATCGTGGTCGATCCCAAGCGTGACATTGATACGTATTTGGAAATCGCGGCGAAAGAGCGATTGAAAATTACGCACGTGACGGAGACGCACATTCACGCGGATTTTCTCAGCGGTAGCCGCGAGCTTGCTGTTGCAACCGGCGCGGAGCTTTTGCTTTCCGATGAAGGCGGACCGGATTGGCAGTATCAGTTTCCGCATCGCGGCTTGAAAGACGGCGAGGTTTTCAAAGTCGGCAACATCAAATTCGAAGTCATGCACTCGCCCGGCCACACGCCCGAGCACATCAGCTTTCTCGTAACGGACTTGCCTTCGGGCGACGCACCACTTATGATTCTCAGCGGCGACTTTGTGTTCGTCGGCGACGTCGGCCGCCCGGATTTATTGGAAAAGGCCGCGGGCCTCAAAGGCACGCAAGAAACCGGCGCGCGGCAAATGTACGTTTCGCTCAAAAGGTTCAAAGCGCTGCCGGATTACGTGCAAGTATGGCCCGGTCACGGCGCAGGCTCGGCATGCGGAAAAGCGCTCGGCGCAGTGCCGAGTTCGACGGTGGGCTATTCAAAGCTAACCAATTGGGCCTTGCGTTATGAAGATGAAAACGCATTCGTGCAAGCATTGCTGGAAGGCCAGCCCGAGCCGCCGAAGTATTTTGCCATGATGAAGAAGCTCAACAAAATTGCGCGACCCGTGCTCGACAAGCTGCCGGAACCGCGAGAATTGAGCGTCAACGAAATTGAGCATGCCTTGCAGCAGGGCATCACCTTGATTGATGCGCGCAAGAAAACCGATTTCGCACAAGGACACATTCCCGGCAGCTTGCTCATTCAAGACAACTCCGCGTTCAGCACGTGGGCGGGGTGGTTACTGGATTACGAAAAACCTTTCATGCTCGTCGCTCCCAAGCATAGAATTGCGGCGTTGACGCGCGCGCTCCTCCGCATCGGTTTGGATAACCTTTTCGGTTACACGCCAGACCTCAACGCATGGCGCAGCGCCAACAAACCGCTCGGCAGCATTAAAGACATTACCGCCGCTGAGCTGGCGCAGGTGATAACCAATAAGGACGTCGAATTGCTCGACGTGCGCGCCACCTCCGAATATCAGACCGGGCACATTGCCGGCGCACGGCATCTTCACTTGGGCTATTTGCCGGACAATTTGGATACTATTCCGCGCCACAAAACTTTGGTGCTGCAATGCGCGGCCGGCGATCGTTCCGGCACGGCGTGCAGCTTGTTGGCAAAGCACGGCTTCAAAAATATACTGAATCTCACCGGTGGAATTAGTGCGTGGATGAAGTCGGGGTTGCCAGTGGAGAAATGAAGTTCGTCCTCAAATGATTTGCCCTTGGCCTTTCCGAGGCTTTTAGCTCGACAATGTTAAGTTGACTTTTTTGACCGCAAAGGCCGCCAAGCTGACGCTAAGATCGCAGAGAGCTTAACACTTTCTTTTGAATCTTTGCGTGCATTGCGCCAACTTCTCGTTTAAGCTAACCTTGTCAAGTTAGTATCTAAAAGATAATTTCAGTGCAAAAAAATTAGCCACAGAACTACACGGAAACTCACGGAAAAAACTCATTTTTGTGAGCGAATAAATTCCGTGCTCTTCCGTGTGATTCCGTGGCCTGATCTTTTTGGCTCCGCCTCGTCCGGCTGGGGCGAGACTATTTTTCCCCTCGCAAATTGCTCTCAAACAGTCTAAAAATCCTCCGATACTCATCCCGCCATGAGCTGGGTTCCTTGAAACCGTGGTCTTCCATTGGATAGAGCGCGACTTCCCAATTGTCTTTGCCAAGTTCG
>JABWAN010000976.1 GCA_013361015.1 Candidatus Zhuqueibacterota bacterium
TGGGAGAATCTCGTCCCGTCGCTGCCGGCCAGAAACACGATAAATGGTGCAGCGCTATTGGCGCGCCGCCGCTGGCGCTTTATGAAATCGGCTCCGGCAAAGGCGAGCTGATCACGTACCTGGCGCGGCAAGGCTTCCTCTGCAAAGCCACCGAAGTTACGCGCGAACGCGGGGAGAAACATTTAAAGGCGAGCGTACCCAATCTCGTGTGGGGTGTTTCGGATGGCGTGCATCTCGAGCGCTTCGAGAGCGCAGCCAGCTATGATGTCGTCATCTCCGATCAAGTGCTCGAACATTTTCACCCAGACGATATTGCCGCACACTTGCGCGGGGTGCATCAAATTTTGAAGCCGGGTGGGCGTTACATTTTCAGTACGCCGCACCGCTTCAGCGGCCCGCACGACGTTTCGCGCGTATTCAAATGTGATACGCCGTGCGGCATGCACCTGAAAGAATACACCTATCGCGAGTTCATGGCGGCGCTGCGGCAGGCGGGATTCCAGCGTGCATATTACGCCTTTATTCCGGCGCGCAGTGCAGCGGGCAAAAGATTTTGGGGAGGGCTGTATCTGCGTGTATTGTTGACGGTAGAAGCTTTACTATCCTTTGTGCCCACACACAAAATGCGACGCTTGTGCGCGAAGCTGCTCCGAAAGCTCGGTCTGTTCTCCAACGGGATTTCTTTGGCGGCGGAGAAAGCTTGAGAGATATTGCGCTGGTCGACCTCCTTATTTTACCAAAACCGCTTTGCGCGTTTGTGTGAAAGAGGGCGTGGAGAGCGAGTAAAGATAAATGCCGCTCGGCAGGGCGTGGCCGTCGAATGGTAATATATGATTGCCGCGCTCGAGTATGTCATCAACTAATTGCGCGACGCGCCTGCCGAGAATGTCGAACACCTGCAGCTTCGCATGTTCTCGCTTGGGAAGAAAAAAACGAATCGTCGTTTGTGGGTTGAAGGGATTAGGATGGTTTTGCTCCAATTGATAAAACGTGGGCACGACTTCGTTTTCTTGTACGGCATTGTTGAGGGTGAATCCCGCCTTCTGTAATCCGCGTTGAATGTCCGCGTTTTGCATGAACCGTTGCCACACTTTGCCGGTGCGATAGTTTTCGATCATGAGCACGATGGGGCCTTCATCGATGCCGATCACATCCGGCCCCCACCAATTCACGTTCAAATTGAACGCGTCGCGAAAGCCGTACTTCGTCCACAGTTGCGCGCGATAGGTGTCGTACATGTGCCGCATCGCGGCAATGGATTCTTGCGGCGTGAAAGGAATCGAGCTTGCGGCCGCGGTGGGCGCGATGGTGCCGTCATCATTTTGCGCCGGAGGTGCACCGCGCGCTGAGTATCCGTTCGGGCCGTCGCACGCGGTAAGTCCCCACACGTTTTCGCCGTAGCCTTTGTGGCCGCGCGGATTCGCGATAGCATACGCGCGCGCCGCCAGCGTGGCGCGGCGCGAGTTCTCGAAATAGTTGATGCCTTTGCCGCGCATGTACGCATCTTGTATGTTGCGGAAGTCGATCCAGCAATGCGAGTATTGATGGCCGAAGAGCGGCGGGAAAATCACATAGGTTTGACCGTATTGCGTTTGCCATTGATAGCCGCTCGTCCACGCATTCCACGTAGGCGATTGAATCGCATGTGTGGGCGAGCCGAGGCCGAGGATATTCATGATCATCGCTTCATTGTAACCTGCCCACCACCAGTTGATAAAGCCGCTCTCAGGAAACCAGCCGCCGGTGATATTCGGTTGGAAGTTGCGCATCCAATTCCAATCCACGCGATAGTAAATTGAATCAGCCAGCGCGCGAATGTCATTCTCCGCCGCGTCGCTACTGGTGAAGTATTGCTTCATATCGAGAATGCCGGCGAGCAAGAGCGCAGTGTCGATGGAAGAGAGCTCGGAATTCCACGTGCGCAACGCGGTGTTCATATCAAGAAAGTGATAGAAAAAACCTTTGTAGCCGATGCGGCCCGAGGTTTCGCGGCCTTGCGGCTTCGTCCAAAAAGTTTTGAGCGTATTCAACACGCGCGTGCGGCCTGCTTCGCGCGTGATCCAGCCGCGATCAATCGCGATCGTAATCGCCGTCAAACCGAATCCCACCGAAGCGATACTGCATGCCGCGCCGCTCGCGCTGCGATCTTTGATCAAGCCGTTGCTCGCGTTCGCTTCCAGCCAAAAGAAATCGAACGAGGCGCGTTGCACAAGATCCAGAAAAACGCTGTCGGTGAGCGCCGCAACTTTGTGAACTTCCGCGGCAACCACTCTTTCAAACAACACGCCGTGTGCCGCATCATTCAAGTGCACACCGTCGCCGCTGTCATAAGCCGGCTTGATGCGACCACTCGTTTCGGCAATTTCATTCCAAAAATCAATCGCCTTGCCGCCCCAACGCGCGAAGGTCGAATCGCGCATGGCCATGAGGTTTTGGCGCTGCGTCTCGGAGAGATTGCGCGGCTGCGTGGTTGCAATCCACACCGGAACCGTTGCGGCCTTCGCTCGCGCGAGCACGGCGTCGTAGTTTGCCAATTGCTCGCGCACGGTGTAGTTGTTCGTAGCATCATTGCTGGGAAGATTGATGATGATCGCGGAGGGATTGAGCGCCAGCGCTTTGGTGATGTTGCGTTCGCGATCGGGCACGGCTCTGCCGGCCGGCGGAACGTAACCATCGGGCATGATGTGATACGTGGTATAT
>JABWAN010000977.1 GCA_013361015.1 Candidatus Zhuqueibacterota bacterium
GCAGGGCCTGCCGAGCGGCGTGTACGTTTATATTCTGCAAGCCGGTGAGCTTAGATTTGCACGGCGCCTCGTTTTGATGAAGTGATCTCATGCGAAATATGAAAATCGCCTTCTACAAATGCGCACTTGGGCTGAGCTTGAGCAGAGCGCCGTAGCGCATGCGAACCGGCAATGCGGTGCCACGCACTTTTTAAGTGCGCTGCGCCAACAATAAAGAAAATCCATATGCCGCCACACCGTCATCTCAAATCATACCGGATTACAGATAAGAGCTATGAATATGAAAAAAAATCTTTGTTACGCACTCCCGCTCGTTTTGGTCCCCATGTTTTGTAATCTCGCCGAAGCGCAGCACCATTCCGCAGCACGGTTGTGGAACGAAGCGCAACTCGAAGCTGTCCGTCATGATTTGGCGCGCCCCACAGTACACGCGCGCAATTTGTTTCACGCCGCCATTGTGATGTATGATTGCTGGGCCGCTTACGATAACACCGCGGATACCTATTTGCTCGGCAAAACTATCGGCAATTTCACCTGCGCGTTCAACGGCATCAACGCGCCGGTAGACGTGCAAGCGGCGCGCAACGAAGCCATCAGCTACGCCATGCACCGTTTTCTCAAGCACCGTTTTCAACGCGCGCCCGGCGCCGCATTTTCGCTCGCCTTGTTTGACTCTTTGCTCACGGCCCAAGGCTACGACGTGAATTTCACTTCGACGAATTACTCCACCGGCTCCGCGGCGGCTTTGGGAAATTATATCGGACAGTCGGTGATCGATTACGGCCTGCAAGACGGCGCCAATGAGCAGAACGACTACGCGGCACAACACTACGAACCGGTCAACCCTCCGCTGCTTCCAACGGTAGCGGGCAACCCTAACCTTATTGATCCGAACCGCTGGCAGCCGCTGAGCCTGAAAGTATACATTGATCAAAACGGCAATCCGCAGCCCGGGGACACGATCAGATTCGTCACGCCGGAATGGGGCCGTGTCGTGCCCTTCGCGCTCACGGCTGCGGAGCGCACCATTTATCAGCGCGACGGCGCCGAATACTGGGTTTATCATGATCCCGGGGCTCCGCCCCTATTCAATCTCGCAAATGGTTTCAGCGCCGCTTCGGAATTGTTTCGTTGGACGTATTCGTTGGTTTCGACATGGTCGTCTCATCTTGATGCTACAGACGGCGTACTGTGGGACATTTCTCCGGCTGGCATCGGCAACGTGCAAAGTCTTCCGGAAACTTTTGAAGCGTTGCGCACTTTCTATGACATGCTGCAAGGCGGCGATGCCGGCCATGGCCGCGCGTTGAATCCGCGCACCGGGCAGATCTATCAACCTCAGATCGTTCCGCGCGGCGACTATACACGCGTGCTCGCAGAATTTTGGGCCGATGGTCCCAAATCTGAAACGCCGCCGGGCCACTGGTTTACCATTTTGAACTATGTCAGCGATCATCCCGCTGTTCAAAAGCGGTTTCGCGGTCAAGGACCGATTCTTGATGATTTGGAGTGGGATATCAAAGCCTACTTAGCCCTGGGGGGCGCAGTTCATGATGCGGCCATCACGGCGTGGGGCATAAAAGGTTGGTACGATTCTGTGCGCCCGATTTCTGTAATACGCTGGATGGGCGATCGCGGTCAATGCTCCGATCCGAACCTTCCCAGTTATTCTTCTCATGGCGTGGCCTTGATTCCGGGCTTTATCGAATCGGTGCGAGCCGGAGATCCACTTGCGGGCGTGGAGAATGAAAATGTGGGCAAAATCAAAGTGAAAGCATGGCGCGCCCACGATTACATTGGAAACCCGGAGACCGATGTGGCCGGGGTGGATTGGATTCTATCAGAAAATTGGTGGCCCTACCAAAGGCCAACGTTCGTTACGCCGCCGTTTGCCGGCTACGTCTCCGGTCATTCAACTTTTTCTCGTGCAGCTGCGGAGGTGATGACCTTGCTCACGGGTGACGAATACTTTCCGGGCGGCATGGGAGAATTCTACGCGCCTCAAAACAAATATCTGGTGTTCGAAGACGGCCCGAGTGTAGATGTCACGTTGCAATGGGCAACGTATCGCGATGCTTCGGATCAATGCAGCCTTTCGCGCATTTGGGGCGGCATTCATCCGCCGGTGGATGATATCCCGGGCCGGATTCTCGGCAAAAAAGTCGGCATTAACGCGTTCACGCTGGCGGAACGTTATTTCAACGGGCAGGTCAGCAGCGTCGCAGATTCGCCCGCAGACGCGCGTGTGCCGACAAAATTCTCCGCGCAAGTGTACCCCAATCCCGTCAATAGCGGCAAAGCTCTCACGGTCAGATTGAACCGTGCTGTGCCCGGCGCCGTGGCACAGCTTTATAATTTGCAGGGACAATTGGTACGCACGCAAGCGCTTTCCGCAACGGGAAACCGCCAATTTGCTTTGCAAACCGAAGCGCTGTCCTCCGGCATTTACCTGCTGCGTGTTTCCAATAAAGTATTGAGCTTCTCGCAACGCGTGCTCATTCTGAAATGAGTGTGAAGCGCCACGCACTTCCAAAGTGCGTGGCACTTTGCGCCTACAACGGAACGGATCGCTGGTGTGTTTTTTTCGCCGAATTCGGTGTCGTCATAACCAAGCGTAAAAGCGTCATTCGTATGATTTTTGATTACGCACCTTTTAACCAAAGGAGAGGTTATGAAAAAACATTTTGTGGCAACCATTC
>JABWAN010000978.1 GCA_013361015.1 Candidatus Zhuqueibacterota bacterium
GCGGTTGATTACGTTGACGCTTCAAAAATAATAATAAAAGAAGGGCCGAAGAAAAAAAGAGAATACGCTCTGGCGACTTTCCTGCGCTCCAACGCGCTGCCACCGCGCCGTAATTGTACTTGATATCCACGATCCAATCCGCGCGACCGAGCATGGCGCTCACGTTTGAGCTCATGTATCCCATGCTGGCGGGATTGTAGAACATGGCGGTAGCGTTAAGCGTCGGGTCGGAGGCCATCGCGCTGCCCATGCTGGCGGCGCGCGCATCTAAAGACAGGCTTAAGAACTTCATACCGGTCTGCCCGCGTTTCTCCGTGGGTTGATCCAAATCGGGCGTGAGCTGGGCGAAGGCGGTGGTCGCCGCCAGGAGTCCGATCACGCCGAGAGTGATGGCAGTGAGAAAGAGTCTTTTCATATTTTTCTCCATCAGTGATAGCGTTGATTGATTGCCCAAAAAACCTTACGAAAGCTTGCAACCTTCGCAAGGTTCAAACTCAGCGTCAACGGATGATGACAAACTTTTTGGTCGTCTTCGCACCCGTCTCGTTGTTGGTAATGACCGCGATATAAATGCCGCTGACCACGAGCTGGCGCGAGTTCGTCGTTTGGAGCCAGAACGCATCGCCCGTGCCGTCGCCGTGTTCAATGGTGTCGATCAACTCGCCCAATTGCGAGTAGATTTTGATCGTGCAGCGGCCGGGGATGTCCAGGAAGCCGATGCGATCATCTCGCTCACCATAGCGGAAGCTTTCATCTGCAGAGATGTAATACGGATTGGGCACGATGCGAATGTCATCCAGAGTTCTGCCCGGTGCACGTTTCAAGTTGGCCGGGAGGTAGGTTTGCGCATAGTACCGTCCGCTCCGCAGCACTACCCCGGTCGGCGTGTTGCCCGCGGGGTTGGTATTGACCGGGCCAACCGCCTGCAGATAGTAGAAGTAATCGAGACCGCGATCCGGGCCGTTCGGGAGCTGTTCCGCGTCATCATAGCTCCGCGCGTCGGCAGGCAAAGAGGCAATCAACTCATAGCCTTGCTGATCTTGCCATTGTTTCGACTTGCGATAGATTTCCCAACCGGTTTGGGTAGCGCCTTGATAGGGTTGCCACTCCAATAAAATTTTCCCCGGTCCGGAAGTGACGGTGAATTTTTCCGGAGGCAGCGGCGGTTGCGGAATATTGAAGCCGGAATTGTAGTTGGCAATCGCACGCTCGAACATTTGGAAAAGCGAATCACGGGAGCTGGTCACCCACTGATTCTTGGTCTTCCGTTGCCCGCTGCCACGTGGATATTCAAACGTCGCATCATTATTAGCGCCCGAGGCTTTGTAGTCGCGGCCAATAGAGAGCTTGGCGTTATGGCTCAGACCCGCAGCGCCTTCCGCCACCACAAGCTTGACGTCTTCACCGGGTTGCATCCTGTAGGGCCCGAAGCCTTCGACAAATGCCCAGCCGCCTTCATCGCTGACGCCAAAGGCCGTGTGCGGGCTTTTGCTTTGTTTATCGAACTGGCCGGAAGGCTCGATAATATACGCATGCGTCGGGTTTTGCCGGCCTAATTGCATGAAGTTTTTATACTGGCGCTCCATGAGGCCGTTATTGAATTCATCATCCACGAGGTCTTTGTCGTCACTGCCTTTGACGCCCATCGTGGAAGGTTGACTGCGATCATCCGACGGGTCACTGGCAGAGCGATCCGCGTGAATGTAAACGCGGCCGACATAGTGAGCGGAGGCGAGACGGCCGGTGGTATCCGGATTGGGCGCGCTCCAGTCTGGCGCCTCTCTCCACATTGGACCGCCCAAGCTGTTGAAATCGGTTTGATCGGGATAATAACCGGCCCACGACCACTGCGCGCGGAAATTGACGCCATAGTCTTGAATGCCGTCGCCCACGGCATCGTTCATGGTAAACTTGCCCCACGGCGCACCGTTGCCCGTAACCCAAGAAGCGGCTTCGTGCGTCGCGTAGCGATTGATGAAGAAGAAATAAACACCTTCGAGCGTCTTGTTGGGCAACTCGATCTCCGCGTCCGTGTCGATGTTGCCCGTGTTCTTGAAGGTGTATTCGATGATGTGATAATTGTCATGGTATTCTTGACTGAAAGCATAGGCCTTCAAGTCGAATTCCACGCCGACCCGGGTGTTGGCGGTGATGTGAACCATGCGGTCCGCCTTCATCGCGGGATCGAACTCATCCACAAACACGTAGCGCAGGAACGATAACGCGCCATCCACCGTCACTTCCGGATTGATGCGCGAGATCACTTTTGCGCTGGTGTTGAAAAACTGCACCGCGCCGCCGGAGCGCGGCCCGATATGGGCGACCTTGTAAGGAAACGCCCGGTTTTTTTCGTCGGTGAAATTCGTGGTGCCAATCCAAATGCCGTACGCGCGATTATTGCCGCCGCGATGATCGATCGCGGGATACTGAATCGGCCCGTTGTCAAACGGTTCTTGTTCACGCAGGGCGCCGCCGCTGGAGTAAGGTGATTGCATGGACCCAACCGTGAGCCATTTGTACTCAAACTGGGCTTGCAAATCACCGATACTCAGGAGCACCGCCAACAGCACGAAAATTTTGGAAAGAGAAGAAAATTTGCCTCGTCATAAGAATCTGTGGGCGAGCGGCGGGATCGGCAACTCACCAAGTGTGTGATAAAGCATGATTTCAATGGTCTGGAATTTCTTAAAACCGTAT
>JABWAN010000979.1 GCA_013361015.1 Candidatus Zhuqueibacterota bacterium
ATCCTTTTAGCCGCGGAAACCTGGCCCGACATGCCCGCAGAGCATTGGTTCAACGGCAAATCTTCTGCGGAAAATTTGGAAGAGGCGCAAGCTTATCTCCGCAACTGGCTCGAATTGTTCGCCACACAAGGCCAGAGTGAATTTGACGCGCCGCAATTCATGCCCTCGTTCTTCGCGGCGCTCGCGCTCATGCATGAATTTACTCGCGACGAGGAGTTGCGCAAAAAACTCATAGTCGCGCTGCATGTTTTTATGATCGATTTCGCCGCGGAACACATGGGCGGAATCTATACCGGCGCACATAGCCGCAACGCGAATGCCTTTGTGCTCTCGCCGCGCGACGCGCCGAGCAACGGCTTCGCCTGGCTCTACTTCGGCGTGGGCCGCATGATTCCGAGCGCGGAGCTGTTGTTTGCCTCCTTGAGCAGCTACGAGCTGCCCGCGATCATTTCGCAGCTCGCCACGAAACGGGACCCCATCGGCGGCTTCGTGCACCTTGAGCACAAACGCCGCTATCCTTCCGTGCGATATGCAGACGAGTTTGAAAACGGCTTCTGCAAATATACCTATGTCACCCGCCAATACACGCTTGGCTCGGTTCCCGGTGGTGCGCTTTCTCCACAAGACCAGCGCTCGTGGAGCCTCACGTATCGTTCCAAACAGGACGATCATCCCGTGCTCTTCCTCGCCTCACCCACCTTCACAGCGCGCGAATTGGGCCGCTATCACTATGCCGAGCCGCGTATGCTCTTGGCGGAAATGAAATCTCCCCGACAGGCAACGCCGCAAACCGAAATGTTCCGTGGCGCTACCGAATATGAGCGCTTGTTCCAGCATCGCAATGTGCTCCTTGGTCTCTACGATACGCCGGATAGCCTCGAGGTGATTCGCTTGCATGGTTTCTTTTCGCAAGGGCTGGACACGCTGCTGGTTTCCGATTCCACCGGCACGCAAGTGAGCGCGAACTGGATTTTTGGAAAAGCCGCAGAGACTTTTTTTGCGTTGCTGCCGTTGCAGCCCTATCGCATGGAAAAAATTCCGGAGGGACATTTGTTTATTTCAGAAGGCAAGCACAATGGCTTCATTCTGGAAGTAAGCACGGTCACCGAAAGCGTGAGCCTTGCGGAGTTCCAACGGCGCATCCGCGAAGTGACGCAAGTTGATCTCAGCAATTTGGGATTGCAGACGAAAATTAAGTACTCGACGATTTACGGCGATAAAATGGAATTTGCGTTCGCGCCGGCCACGGGCAAAACCACGCGTTACTTGAACAATATTCCCGTTGCGATGAGCGACTGCGCCCTTTACGAAAGCCCGATGCTCAAACATTTTTCTGACGCCAAGCGCATGGTGTTGCGCTTCAAGAATGAATGGTTGGAATTGGACCTTGACCAGTGGGAAGTAACGGAGCAGATCAGCACGATTACAGAAGAGCTGAAGCAGCAATAACCTGGAGTTTTGGAGTGTTGGAGTTTTGGAGTGTTGGTTTCATCATTCACTCCAAAACTCCATTACTCCGGAGCGGGGCTTACCTCACCATCATTATCTTGCAGGTGCTTTGATACGCTCCTACTTTGAGTCGATAGAAATAAATTCCCGGCTGCACCAGCACACCGCGCTCGTCGCGTCCCTCCCACACTGTTTCGTGCTCGCCTTGCGCTCTTCCTTCATTCAACAACACGCGAAGGCTTCTTCCGTTGAGATCAAAAATTTCCAAGCGCACGTGTGCGTCTTGTTTAATCACAAAGCCGATGCGCGTGGAATGATGAAAGGGATTCGGCACGCTCTGCCGCAATTCGAAATTACTCGGCAATGCTGCGAATTGCGCTGCTCTAACGGCCACCGACGGAATCGGCTCGAGAAAAAACGGCTCGAATCCCAACTGCATCGTTGCTTGATTATTGTTGGCTACGAGCGTATCGACGCGCGCGAACGGCTGCGAGGCGGAAGTGATAATACGCGTGCGCAAGAGCTTTGAGCCATTCACGGAGAAAGAAACTATTTCGCCGGTGGGAATATCATAATCCAGATTGGGCGGCGCTTCGCCGGTCTCGCTCCACAAAACATAAATCGCGCCGCGCGGCCGCTCGAATTTGTAAACACGCGTGCGAGGGTTCGTGCTCACATTGAGCTCTTCGACCGTGGTGAAGTCACGCAGCTTTTCTGCGAGTAGCTTGTAGGTGTGGAACTGCGCCTTCTCGCGATAGCTCTCCTGCCGTGTGCCGGTGAGATTGATCCAGCCGATTTCTTCGAACGGCGCGTTGCGCAATTGCACCACATCATTCGTGCCGGATACGGAAACCCGCTCCGCGCCTTCTCCGAAAGCTGAGACAAGCGATTTCACCAATTGCCGCGCGCCATTGGCTTCATACCATTCCGTTGCGGCTGCATTGCCGCTCTTCAATTTCTGCCGCAGTTCATCATGGGGATTAAGAGAAGGAAAAAGGGCATTGGGGAAATCACCATAGAGCCGTTGAATCCAGGCAAGCGGCGGAGGCGGATTCAATGGCGGCGCATTAAATTGCGCTTCGCCGGGGATGGTCGCAAACAGGCCCACGAAATAGCTCTGCGCAAAAATATTGCTCCACATATCGTCCACGTAAATCGGTTTGTTGCCCGCGAGCGCATGAATGAGCTTGAACTCTTGATCGATGACGCGCCAACTGAAGTGCGGGTGCCAGCCGATATAATCG
>JABWAN010000033.1 GCA_013361015.1 Candidatus Zhuqueibacterota bacterium
GCATAGTCCCATGAAGCATGCGCTTGTACTTGGCCTTATCGGCGTGATCTTGGGATCGATCGGCGCCATCGCGGCGGCAGATTTGGGACCCGGTTGGTATGCCTGGACGCTGGCGGCGATTGCGTTGCCGATTGCCTGGCTTGGCGGGAAGCTGTACGAGCAGCGCAAAACGGTGAAGCAAGCTTAAGCGGAAACACGATGACGAATGCACCAAATCAATGGAATGAATTAACCCATGCAAAAGATCACGCCATTCTTGTGGTTCGACCATCAAGCCGAAGAGGCGGCGAAGTTTTATGTTTCGCTGTTCAAGAATTCCAGTATCCTCAAAATAGCCCGCTATGGAGAAGCCGGACCGGAGCCCGCAGGAACGGTCATGACTGTGGAGTTCCAACTCGATGGCCAGGAATTCGTGGCGTTGAACGGCGGGCCTCGCTTCAAATTCAATGAGTCCGTGTCTTTTGTCGTAAATTGCGAGACGCAGAAAGAAGTGGATGCGTTTTGGGAGAAGCTCTCCGCCGGCGGACAGAAATCGCGATGCGGCTGGCTGAAAGACCAGTATGGGCTGTCCTGGCAGATCGTTCCTACTATTTTGCACGAGCTGGCGAGCGACCCTGATCCGGCAAAGTCGCAAAGAGTCATGCAGGCCATGCTGCAAATGGACAAGCTCGACCTCAAGGCTTTGCAGCAAGCGTATGAGCAAAAGTAGTCGGGGTTTTTTGAGGGTGCAGAAATACCTTCACAGTTTTTTCCATCACCGAAAAGGAGCTTGCAATAGAAGGGCGAATGATCATGAAAAATACCAAGCCTCCCACTTACGGAAACGGTAAAATCTGCTACGTCGAGCTTCCAGCCATTGACGTCGATCGCTCAGCAGTTTTTTACAACGCGGTTTTCGGGTGGGAGATCAGACAGCGCAGCGACGGCCATCTCGCCTTTGACGACGCAGTGCACGAGGTGAGCGGCACTTGGGTGCTCGGCCGGAAGGCCGCAATGGAACCCGGACTGCTCGTTTACATCATGGTTGACAGCGTTGCGGCGACCATCGACGCGGTCGTTGCGAATGGCGGCAAAATCGTGCAACCCCTCGGCGCGGATGCGCCGGAGATCACCGCGAGATTTAGTGATCCGGCCGGGAATGTAATCGGGCTTTATCAACAACCGGCGTGAGAGAATTAAAAACGTGTTGCTAAATCATGAATGGAAAATGTAAGACGGAAAAATTGAGGAGTTCTCATGACCAACTTCGAGTTCAAAGCCCGGCTGGAAGACACCCGCACAGTGCAAGCGGAAATGGCGCGCCGCCACGCGGAAATCATCAGTATTATGCTGCACACGGATACGTATTTTCACGTCTCGAAAGGCCGCCTCAAGTTGCGCGAGATTGCTTTTTTGCCAGTTCCGAACGCAAAGAGTGCGTTGCCTCCGCCACACAGCGAATTGATTTTCTACCTACGCTCCGATGACGCCAGCGTGAGGCGCAGCGACTATCTCATCACGCCGGTTGCGCACGCGGACAGCATGCGTGTGCTGCTCGACTCTGCTTGCGGAACGCGTGTGGCCGTGAAAAAGCGCCGCGTGCTCTACCTGCTCGGTTATGAGCGCAGCCCCTACGACCCGAAAGCGCCGCACATTCGCGTTCATCTTGATACCGTGGAGCAGTTGGGAAGCTTTGTAGAAGTGGAAGCCGTAATGGGAGAGGGCATAACTCCGGAGCTGGCGCAGAGGGAGGCGCAGAGTTTATTGCATGAGTTTGGAGTGCGCGAACAATTGCTCAATGAATCTTATGTGGATTTGTTGGAGCGCACGAGAAGCTGAATAATCTTCCTTCAGCTATGTGGCATATGAGCGCCTGAAAAGCTTGCAGTAGAGATTTCATTGGCGCCGTCGCAGGATGGGATTTATGAGGGGATGAGGTTCAGCAGACGAGTCGTATCATCGTTCTCAGCGAAGTGCAAAAGCCGCCATCTGGCACTAGTCCGGCGGCATTGCGGAGAACGTTCAATTCGGCGCTTCGGATAAGCAATGGCGCAAGGAAGATCACAATGAAAGCATCAACGTTTTAAAGAAAGTGCGATGCACTTGCCAAGTGCGCCGCACTTCATTTGTCCCTATTTCACTCGCATCATTTTCCTCGTCGCCACAAAGCGCTCGCCGTTGTTGGCTTTCACCTCGATGCGATAGATATAAATTCCTGTGCCCACTTCCTGGCCGTGCTGGTCGCGGCCGTTCCAGCGCATCCAATGCAGGCCCGCAGCTTTTTCTTCATTCACCAACGTGCGCACCAACTGGCCAATGGAATTGTAAATGCGCAAGGTCACATGCGCGGCTTCTTTGAGCGCATACTTTAAAGTCACCGGCTCGGCCAGTATCGACACCAAAAATGGATTGGGATAGCTCGGATACAGCTCGAAGGCTTCGGGCAACGCCTCCTCTTGTTCAATACCTTCTTCTTCGTCCTCTTTGGCAAGCCCGCCCGCGTTTGGAACATACGTAATGATCAGTTGTGGCGGCGTGGAAGATTCACGCGAAGCATACTTGGCCGCCACGTCACTATCGGAAACGAGCGCGAAGTTGTATGTGCCCGGCCCGGTAATCGCGGCCGTTACGTTGAATTCATACGCTTGCTTGTTGCTCACGCTGCTTACACGACTCAACTCCGTGACAGTCACTGCGGGTGCGTTTTTATATGTCAGCCCGGCTTCTGTCCACGAATTGTTGCTGATCTTGTGCAACGCGCCTCCGGAGGGACCCGTGATGCCCGAGGTCACGCGCAAAATCGCAGACTCCACTTGGCTGGAGATTCCGGTGACATTGAAGCGGATATAGCCACGGCGTATCGGCGTGCCCTGCGCATAGATTGAAGTATTCGCGCCATAATTTCTGTTTGGAGATTTTGAATCCACATAAGAATCGGCCGTGGGCGTGAAGGTCACCGTTTGGCTCGGAACGGCAATAGTCACCTTGACCGTGTCCGGCTTGCTTGCGAACTTGCCGTCGCTCACCAACAGTTGAAACATCAAGGTAGTTCCTTGCGCCGTGGCCGGTGCAATGAAAGTCGGCGAGGTCGCGTGCAAGTTCGACAACGCCGCGGCCGCGCCGCTGATTTGCGTCCAATAGTATCGCAAAGCCTGGCCCTGCGGATCGGAAGACGCAGTACCGGCAAGCGTGACCATGCTTTCGGGCGGCACGGTTTGATCCGCGCCGGCATTGGCGAGGGGACGTTGCGTTTGCCAGGCCGGCGTGGGATAATATCTAATCGTCAAGCGCGGCGGCTGCGCACCTTCGCGTGCGATGAAGCGCGCCAGACTATCCGATTGCATAGCGAAATTATAAACACCGTCGCCCCAAACTTCCTCGAGCACCTCGAACGCATAGCTCGCGTTTTTCTGCAGGCGTCCCATGTTACCGACTTGCGGGCCGTCGATCTCCGGTGCGCTCTTCGCGAGCAAACCGGTTTCCGTCCACGAAGAGTTGCTGATCAAATTGATCGTGCCGCCCAACGG
The DNA here is from genome assembly GCA_013361015.1 of Candidatus Zhuqueibacterota bacterium. Taxonomy (GTDB): domain Bacteria; phylum Zhuqueibacterota; class Zhuqueibacteria; order Zhuqueibacterales; family Zhuqueibacteraceae; genus JABWAN01. The sequence continues at coordinate 3,507 of JABWAN010000033.1, forward strand.
GCTATAGGCGCGCGCGGTCAATTGCAGCGTGGCAGATTTCACTTCACCCGCGACGCCGTTCACATGAAAACGCAAATACGCCGTGCGCCGTTGCGGCGTGCTTGAGAGGACCAACGTTGAGTCGCTGCCGTAGTTCGTGCTCGGGTAGGTTTCATTCACATAACCGTCAATGAGCGCCAATGCTGTGAGTGTAATTTTGCGATCGGCGACATTGACACGTACCGTATCCGGCGCGCTGCTAAGAACACCATCGGCAACGTGAAGTTGAAACGCTAACGTGGCAGAACCGGCAAGCGTGGGCGCGACAAACGAAGGTGCGACGGAATTGGCATTCGACAATGCCACGCTCGGCCCCGCGACTTGCACCCACGCATACGTCAATGCGGTGCCTTCGGGATCGTGCGAGGCCGCGGCGTTTAGCGTCACCGTCTCGGCATAGTCCACGTCTTGATCGACGCCGGCATTGGCAACCGGCGCTTCATTCACCGGCAACACAGCGAGCGTCGTTTGCGCGGAGATAACGCCGCCCTTGCCATCCGCAATCTGCACGGTGATAGTGGCGGAGGTATCCTGCATAATGTTTGTGGGGGTGAAGACCATGCTCGCGCCGCTGCCAGTGAGCGTTCCGAACGTTGTCGTCCACATGTATTGCAACGGATCGCCGTCGAGATCGAGCGCTTGCACGCTCACAATTGCGGTCGCGTCATCGCCCACGGGATTCGGGCTTGCGTGTGGGCCGGAGAGTATTTTGGGGGGAAGATTCGAGGGCGAACCGTACTTCACCCACAAGCGCGGCCCATTCCCACTTTCCCGCGAGAAGAATTTCGCCGGCGTAGCGTTGTTGGAAACGAGCGCAAAACTCACGGCGCTCCGCCCTGCGGGATTCATGCCCGCGGTCACATCGACCTCATAGTCGGTATTGTCGAGGAGCGCTCCGAATTGTGCCAAGGCTGGGGCAGCATACGGCGGCGCATTGTTGTAGTTGATCGAAGTTTCGCTCCAGTTGGTATCACTCACCGCGTACACCTCGCCGCCGGAGGGCGCATCATCACTCGCCCGCAGCTTCAACTTCGCGCTATGAATCGGACCGCTAACACCGGGCAGTGTGAAGCGCAAGTACGAACTGTGCACTGGATTAAGCTCCACTTCCAAAACATTTTCCAAGCCATAATTTTTCTCGGGCTTGCTTTGCCGCACCAGCGCGTCGGCTGCCGCCATGAAAGTCGCCTCGCCCAAAGTTTCTGGAATCGGAGCAATGAAGATTGCAACCGTATCGGGCGCGCTCGCGAGCTTGCCGTCGTTGACGATCAGCACGATCTGAACTTGCGTCGCGGCCTCCACGCCCGCGGCATAGAAAGCAGGTCGCGCACTATCGGCGTGCATAAACACGAGGCCCGGCCCGCTGATTTGCTGCCATTGATAAGTGAGCGCGTCTTCTTCCGGATCGCTCGAGGCGAGGCCATTGAGCGTGACGAGATCGCCTTCGTTCACGCTTTGATCTGCGCCTGCGTTTGCGAACGGCGGCTGGTTGCGATGATAAACTTTGATTGCAAGGCTGTCCTGCGTTGCGCCGCCGTGTTCATCAACCACGCGCAAATTGATTCTTGCCGTCAAAGGATTTTTGGTTTGGGGAGGAAGCAACAGCGCGCTCGCGCCGTTGCCGCTTATCGTACCGAGGCTCGTGGACCACAAGTACGCCAACATGTCGCCGTCGACGTCGGCAACGGCGGCGCCCAACGCGAGCGAGTCTTCATCCGCAACGGAGTCTTGCGGTGCAGTCATGCTCGCAATGCTCGGCAGGTTGTTCACGTTGATGTGTATCGTGTCCGGCGCGCTCGCGTCGTAGCCGTCATGCGCAATGAGCACAAAGCGCAAAGCCGTATCCGGCGTCGCGCGCGGCGCGATGAACGTGGGTGCAACGCTTTGCGAATCGGAAAGCATTGCCGGCGCGCCGTGAATCTGTCGCCATAGATAGCTTAAGCTTTGCCCTTCGGGGTCGCTAGACTGCGCGCCGTTCAATTTCACCGTATCGCCTTCGGTAACGAACTGATCGACGCCCGCGTGCGCCGTTGGCGCATCGTTGCCGTGATAAATCACGAGGCCAGTGCTAGCGCTCGCGCTCCCGCCTTTGCCGTCGCGCACGTGCACGGAAATGTTCGTGGTAATGGTATCGGTCACGAGCGCCGGCGCAAATACCACCTCCGCGCCCGCGCCGGTAAATGTGCCCGTCGACGAAGACCATTGATATTGCAATGAATCGCCGTCCGCATCCGTCGCGAGCGCTTGCAATGCGAGCGTCATGTCATCGGCAATGGTATCCTGTGCGGTCACGATGCCGCTCGGAAACCGCGGCTTCCGATTGATTGTGATGACCACCGTGTCGGGCGCGCTACTGGCAAGGCCGTCGTGCACGAGTAGCTCAAACGCAAAGCCTGTGGTTTGATCGGGCGGCGGGGCAATGAAGAACGGCTTGGTATTTTGTGAATCCGAAAGTGCGACGGCAACGCCCGTGAGCTGATGCCAATGATAACTCAGCGCGCTGTTTTCGAATTCGCTCGATTGGCTGCCATCGAGAAAGACGGTGTCGGTTTCCTTGACGATTTGATTCGCACCCGCGACGGCAATGGGCAAACGATTCGGATGCACCACGACGAGAGCGAGAGTGTCGCGCGCGATGCCGCCGTGGCCGTCATTCAATTCCAAGGTGATGAGCGCCGGCGTGGGCGAAGTCACAATCGGAGGTTTGAAAGTGACCACCGTGCCGCTGCCGATGATCGTGCCGAGCGTGGTGTTCCAATTCAAAATCAGAGAATCGTTGTCGGCGTCGATCACACTTACGGTGAAGGCCGGCGTTGTATCGTCGCCCACCGTGTCTTGTGCTGTTGCAACACCGCTCACAATTTGCGGTTTGGTATTGATGTGCACATTTACGGTATCCGCGCGGCTGGCAATGATGCCGTCATGCACCACCAGCTCGAACGCAAAATGCGCTTCACCATTCGGCCGCGGCGCGAGGAAACGCGGCTGCGCAGCTTGTGAATCTGCAAGCGCAATCGCGACGCCGCGCAATTGACGCCAGCGATACGCGAGGCCATGGCCTTCGAGGTCGTGCGAGGCTGAGGCATCGAGCGCGACCGAATCTCCTTCCGTGACGAATTGATCCGCGCCGGCATTGGCAACCGGCAGCGCGTTAATCAAAACTCCAGCCGTGTCCGGTTTGCTCACATTGCGGCCGTCATTCACCACCAATTCAAACAGAAAATTGAACGCGCCGTTTTGCGGCCGCGGCGCAATGAAACTCGGCTGCGCGGCTTGTGAATCCGAAAGCACAATCGTAACGCCGGTGAGTTGATGCCAGCGAAATTGCAGCGGGTGTTGTTCCCAATCGCTCGAGGCGCTGCCATTTAATAAAACGGTTTCGCCTTCGGAAACGGATTGATCGGCGCCGGCATGGGCATGCGGCAGCGCATTGAGAAAAATATCCGCCGTGTCGGGAGAGCTGTTGACTTCGCCATCGTGCACGACCAATTCAAACAGATAATGGAACACGCTATCGGGCCGCGGCGCAATGAAGTAGGGTTGCGCGGAGGCCGCGTTGATGAGTGCGACCGGCGTGCCGGTGAGCTGTTTCCAATGATAGCTCAAAATCTGAGGATCGAAGTCGCTCGAGGCTTGACCGTCCAAACGCACCGTATCGCCTTCTGCTACGGACTGGTCTGCGCCCGCATGCGCCATCGGCACGCGATTGACATGATAGACCGTGATCTCACGGCTCGCATGAACCTCGCCGCCGTGCCCGTCATTCACACTGAGATTGATGGTGACCTGCGTGGTTTCCGCAACCACCGGCGGAGTGAAGAGCGCTTGCTCGCCATTGCTCGTTGCTGTGCCGAGCGAGCTGGACCACGTGAAAACGAGTGAGTCATCGTCGGCGTCGCTGACATTCACATTGAGCGTGAGCGTCGTATCATCTCCAATCGTATCGAGCGGAGCGAAGATGCCGCCGGCAATGATCGGCAAGGCGTTGGTGTTGATGGCAACCGTATCCGCCGGGCTGGCGACGAGGCTGTCGTGCACGACCAATTCAAACAAGAAGGCCGTGACCAAATCCGGTTTGGGCGCGATAAAGAACGGCTGCACAGCTTGCGAGTCCGAGAGCACCACCGCAACGCCGGTGAGTTGACGCCAGCGATAACGCAATGGCTGCGGATCGAAATCACTCGAAGCGGAGCCATCCAAGCGCACGGTGTCGCCCTCCGTGACGAATTGATGCGGCCCGGCATGAGCAACGGGCACGCGATTGACGTGATGCACTCGCACTGCGAGCGTGTCATATTCTGATCCCCCGACGCCATCGCTCGCTTCCACAATGATCGGCACGACGGTGGTGTCTGTCACGATCGGTGGAACGAAAGTGACATTCGCACCGCTGCCGGTGATCGTTCCCGCGCCGGCATTCCATGCAAACGAAATGACGTCGCCCTCATCGGGATCGCTCGCGAAAACTTGTAGAGCCGCGGTCGCATCGTCTCCAATTTCGTCCGGCGAGGCTTTGAGGCTGTCAATGCGCGGCGGGCGATTGAGATCATGCACTGTGAGCGTGATCGTTTCGGAAGCCCGCACATGCCCGTCGGTAACGGAAACCGTCATGGAATAAAAACCATTTTGCCGAAAGTTCGGCGTGAAGCGCAATTCTGCGGAAGTGTTCGTTATCGGGGTGAGCGTCGCAAAAGCAGGAAGGGAAGTGACTGCAAAAGTCAGAGCGTCGTTGTTCGGATCGGACGCGTTGAGTGTGAGCACGAGCGTCGCGGCTTCATCCATGGTTTGATTGCCAATTGCCTGCAACGTGGGCGGATCGGTGACCTCATTCACTACAATAGAAAAATACTTCGAGGAGGAGGCGCAGCTATTCTCAACAGTGAGTTTGAGATTGTGTAAGGCGCCGCTTTGATAAAAATTCGGCGTGAGATCGAGACGGCCACGGCCGTTTCCCATGTCCGTGAGTGTGGCAAACGCCGGCAGACCGTCGCTCGCGATCGTCGTTGGGCTGCTCGTGTCCGCGGGTGTGGCATTGAACCAGTGCGTGAGGGTGTCTCCCTCCGCGAGCGTGAAGTTGTTGACGTTCTCAAGCAACGGCTGTTTTGCAATCGGCGGCAGGCCGGTCTTCACGATGCGGAACGGGGCCAGCTTTTGCCCGGCGGCCGTAAGGAAATGTCCGCTGAGCGTATCGTGTGCAATGTTAATCATGGCAACACCGCCGGTCATCCCCAACTGAAATGCCATCAAAGGATGATTGAAAAGTTCCAAAGGCTCTAGCTCACCACCGGCGCCGGCAACCATATAAACGGTTCCCGGCGCATGGCCGGCTTTGGTATACTCGCTGGGATGGGAATTAACGATGGCGCCGTTGACGAGCATGAAGGTGCGCTCTAATACATGGGAATGTCCGGAGAGCACCAGGTCCACGCCGAATTGATCTATAATGGGAACATAGTTCCTTTGCGCAAATCCGTCGCCGCTGTGCGAACCACCGGAGTAAGGAGCCTCATGCCAAATGGCAATCAACCAGCGTTGCCCGCGCGCGATCGCGTCCTCCAAGTCGGCGCGCGCCCAATTGAGTTGCTCGCTGCGCTGTGGCTCTTCTAAATGAATCTCATTATCAAACGAGATGAAGTGTGCACTGCCGTAGTCAAATGAGTAATAGTGCTCGCGCTGCTGCGGATTATTCGCAGGCGTCACGAAAAATTCCAAATAGGCCAGGCCGTTGTTCTCACGAATATCATGATTGCCGAGCGTAGGCCACCACGTTTGGTTGCGAATGAGATTTTGATAGACGTCGAAATAGCGTTGTTTGTAGCGATCACGCTGGCCTTCGCTATACACGATGTCGCCCAAAAGCAGCACAAGATCGAGGTGGTCTCGTTCTATTTGCAGGCGAGCGGCCACGTCGAATTGAGTTTGATCCAAAGTGCCAATGTCGCCCATGGCGGCAAAGCTGAACGGTAACGTGCAATTGGTCTCCGGATGCGTTTCAAAGTAATATTCCGCGCCGCTGGCATAAACCGTGGCCGGGTCGGCGACTTCGTAGTAATAGCGTTGATCGGCAGCCAATCCTGTCACTTCGACGAAGTGCGCGGAGTCCGCGGCCACTGTGATTTCATTTTGCCAATTGCCCGGTGCGGGGCCGTAGCGCAAAATGCCGGTGGTGACCGAGGTCGTGTACCACACTACCGTCGCGCGATCATGCGCGGTGTTTTGAATGTATGGCCCGTAGCGCAGTTGCGCTGAAGCCGGTAGTGAAATGCAAATGGTGGCGACAAAGACCCAAAACATATTTCGCATACTCATCCCAACATTCCTCAAAAGATATGTGCTGCGTCCGCAGACATTATTGCGTCAAAGAAAATGGTAATAGGAATTGCAGGTCGTCCGAGCGCTTTGTGCCCTCCTGCATGAGGCGAAATGAAGATGAGCTTCCCTGGCTCATATACCTAAATGACTAGCGACAAAGCTACACGAATGAAGAGAGAAAGTTGAAAAATACCGATCAAATTGAGGTTGCGCGGTTGGGGTTTTCTGAACATATTCGCGCGTTATAAAACGTCTTGGTTTTTTGATAAAGCAGGCTGGCCCTAGTTTCTGGAGTCCGGGCTTGTTTCGCTGCAAGCGTTTTTTAGGTGCGAATCAGAGAACATGGAGAGTCTGTGAAAACCGTTCAGCTTCGCGAACAAATCGCTCTGTTGCAAAATGAGCTTGTACAGTGCCGCCGCTGTGCGCGGTTGGTAAAGTGGCGTGAGCAAGTTGCGCGCGAGAAAGTAAGGCGTTTTGCCGAAGAGGAATATTGGGGCCGGCCCGTGCCGAGTTTTGGCGATCCGAACGCGCGGCTTTTGATCGTGGGACTCGCGCCCGCGGCGCATGGCGGCAATCGCACCGGCAGAATTTTTACCGGCGACCGCAGCGGCGACTGGCTGTTCCGCGCGTTGCACAAGGCCGGCTTTGCGAATCAACCCAGTTCGCAGCATCGCGAGGACGGCTTGCGACTGAAAGATTGCTATATCACCGCGACGTGTCATTGCGCGCCGCCGGAGAACAAACCTACGCGCGAGGAGATGCGCAATTGCCGCCCGTTTCTTTTGCGCGAGATGGAATTGCTGAAACGCGTGCGCGTGATCGTCGCATTGGGAAAGATCGGATTCGAAGCCGCGTTTACGGTGTTCGCCGAAGTATATGGGAAGGAGTATGGGGCAAAACCGAAATTCAAACACGGTGTGGAATTGCAGCTCGTGCAAGGCGTCATGCTCCTCGGTTCTTTCCATCCCAGCCAGCAAAACACCTTTACCGGACGACTCACCGAAGCCATGTTTGACGGCATCTTTCGGCGCGCACGACAACTCATTTCCAAAAGCTGATCCGCACAAAAATTTGCGGCGCGCTTCAGAATTTTGACTCAGCACTTCCAAACACTGCGAAATTTCTAGAGCATAGTTTGCACAAGGGTGGGCAATAATGCACAACCTTTTACGTTGTCCCGCAAGGGGTCTACTTCAACTTCTAAAAATTCAACGCGCATCCTGCAGTTCCAATGGCCTCTTCATAAACATGCTCGCGGTGAATTTATGTCATCCGATAAAAGCCGCGCTTGGCATTTGATTTGAATTACAATGATTAGTTTTTCAGTTAAGTTTCATAAGCTTCATTGCAGTCACAAGTGCCTTGGAATCCTTACGGACAACAAGACCAGAACCCCCGGGCTAGCCGCGGTTGGAGCTTTTTTGGAAAACACCCAAAATGGTTTTTTGATTCATAAGGAGTGCATGATGAAACTTTGGAACGGATTGCTCTGGCTCGCCGCCTTTGAGGTGAGTCTTCACACGCCGGACGTGAACGCACAAGCGCGTGAAAATTTCGACCCCCAAGCCTATCAACAGTTTTTGGCAACACATCGCGACATGACTTTTGACCAGCTTCGCGTGCTTCACCCCACTGCGCCCTTTCGCGACAAGATCAATCTCACGCTTAATCAAGTCGCGTACCTCGATACTATCAAACAACTCTACGGCCTCACTTCGGACGAGCAAGCTCTGCTCAAAGAACACGGCTTCGTCGTTTCCGAACGATTGCGCCGTGATGCTTTCGGCGGCGCCTATCTTGAAATCTTCAATCATGATTTGCCGGTTTTCGTTTCTACCGACGCGCTCTTGCATGCGTTGCACCGCTCTTATGACGCGATCCTGCAAGACACCGAAACCGGCATTTTGATTTCGCGCCTGGAAAGTGCGCTCACGCTCATGCATGCGGGCTGGCCGGGTTTGGCGAATCAATATGCGGCGCAACCGGCGCTGCAGCCCATGCTGCAGGACCTCGATCTCTATCTCACGCTCGCGCTGCGCCTGCTCGGAACGAATGCCGCACCAAACGTTGCCGCGAATCAATCTGCTCTGACGGAGTTGGCTAACTTGATCGCCGCCGAGCAACCGGCGAATTTTAATCTCTTCGCCACGACGCCGCGTTTGATCGACTTCAGCCAATTTCGGCCACGCGGGCATTACACCAACGACGAAGCACTGCGAAAATATTTTCAGTGCATGATCTGGCTGGGCCGCACGGAGTTGATGTTGACCAAACCGCAAGTGCAAGGCGGGCCGGAGCCGACCGACGCAGATATTCAACGGCAAATCATTGCTTCGTATTTGTTGCTTGAACTGGCAAAGCGCAGCAACGCATTGGCTTCGCTCGAAGAGATGGACAGCATCATTCGCTTTTTGGTGGGCGAGAGTGACAACGTGACGCTCGCGCATTTGCAATTGCTCGCGGATGAAATCGGAATGAACGCGGCGAGCGAATTGCTCGATCCCGCGCGTTTGCAGGCTTGGCAAGCCGCACTCGCGAACAAGGCCTTTGCGCTGCAACGGATCAACTCGCAAATTCTGCTCTCCGATCCGATGAGCCCCGAGCAAATTCAACCGCCTTCCGCTTTTCTCTTGCTCGGCCAGCGTTTCGTGATCGATTCGTATGTGATGGGCAATGTGGTTTATGATCGTATTTTGTTCGAAGGCCGGAAGGTCACACGCAATCTCCCCTCGAGCCTCGACGTGTTGTTCGCGCTGGGAAATGACGCGAGCGCAGTGCTCCTCAAGGACGAATTGGAAAGATATCCTTATGCTTCGAACCTTGCGGCGCTGCGCTACTTGGTCGATTCATATGAAGAAGATTTTTGGAATAGTGCTTTGTATAACGTTTGGCTGCAAAGCATTCGCACGCTTAATCCGCCGCAAGAGCTCTCGCCGCTGCCGAGCTTCATGCAAACCGGCGCGTATTGGCAGCAGAAAATGAATACGCAGCTCTCCGCCTGGGCGCAATTGCGCCACGACAATCTGCTCTATGCCAAACAATCCTACACCAGCGGCACCACGTGCCTCTTTCCTTATAGCTTGGTCGAGCCGTTCCCCGCGTTTTATCGCACCCTGGAAAACTTCGCCGCCGCAGCACAATCGCAATTTGGTGCGCTGGCCTTTGCTGACGAATCGACGAAAGAAGGAATCTTAAGATACTTCGCGAAGATGGCCGGCGTGATGGACACTCTCGCCATAGTCGCCGACAAGCAGCTTCGGCGCGCCGCACTGGATTCCAGCGAAGCCGCTTTTCTGCAAGGCATGCTGTATGACTCGGGCGTTTGCGCCGTGGAATATAATGGCTGGTATCCCAAACTCTTTTATCGCGGCGCGGAGCAATGTGATGAAAAAGACTTGGTGATTGCCGACGTGCACACGCAGCCGACGGATGAAAGCGGCAATCTGGTCGGGCATGTAATGCACGCCGGCACCGGCCCGCTCGATCTCGCGATCATCATTGCCGAAGTGGAGAACGGCACGCAACGCGCTTATATCGGCCCGGTGCTGAGTTATTATGAGCACGTGACGATGAATTTCAAACGGCTCACGGATGAAGAATGGCAAGAGCTGTATGCCCAGCCTTCCTCTGTGCGGCCCGCGTGGGTGAATGTGTATCTCGCAGATGCGGAGGGCAATCGTCGCGGCCCCGGCCCGCAATTGGTTACTGGTGTTGAGGAAGCGCCTTCGCAAGCGTTTCAACCCACGACGCATTTGTTGCATCAAAATCATCCCAATCCTTTTAACCCCGCGACCACGATTCGTTACGAGTTGCGGCACGCCGCGTTCGTGAGTCTGCGTGTTTATGATTTGTCCGGGCGTGAAGTTGCGGCGTTGCAGCACGGTCCGCAAGCCGCCGGTAGCCACGAAGTTGGTTTCGACGGTGCTCGTCTCGCCTCCGGTGTTTATTTCTATGAAATCGCCTCCGGTGATTTCTTCGCACGGCACAAAATGTTGTTCATTCGCTGATTCCGTTTTCATAAAACCTCTCGGCGTGAAATTGTTGCTTGCAAGTCTGCAGCAGCTTTTGTAGACTCGCAACTATGGATCAACCACGGCGTGGCCGTGGTTTGTTTATATTTTGAGCTGAATTCGTTTTGCGTTTTGCAAATCATGATAATAGGCACAACCAACCCGTAGCAGAACTGAAGCGCGCGCTCTTCTCATTTGCATACTGCGATCCAACCTCATCGGAGCCCCACCATGTTGGAGCAAAAACTCCTCATCAACGGCGAATGGTACGCCTCGCCTGAAAAAAGAACGCTGCATTCTCCTTTTAATGGCGCGCCCATCGCTGAAGTGTTTCAGGCTACGCACGTTCAAATCCAACAATGTTTAACCGCTGCACATCAGGCGTTTGCAATCACAAAAAAATTACCCAGCCATAAAGTTGCGGAGATTCTGTTCAAGATCCGCGACGGCGTTTCTGCCAGCTTGGAAGATTTCAGTCGCACGATTGCACTTGAAGCTGGCAAACCCATTCGCACCGCGCGCATCGAAGTCGCGCGCGCG